>JAYVKT010000546.1:0-10084 GCA_043768195.1 Chitinophagaceae bacterium
AGTAGTAGAAGTAGCATTAAGCTATAACGACAGCTACAATGAACACATTTATTCTTACGTCAATAACATCAATACCATTGAAGGGGGTACCCATGTATCAGGTTTTCGCCGTGCCTTAACCAGGGTGTTTAAAAGCTATGGCGATAAAAATGGTTTGTTTGAAAAAGCCAAAGTAGAAATTGAAGGTGATGACTTCCGGGAAGGTTTGAGCTCTATTATTTCGGTAAAAGTTCCTGAGCCACAGTTTGAAGGGCAAACTAAAACCAAACTCGGCAATAACGAAGTAATGGGGGTGGTTGATTCCACCGTTTCAAAAGTATTAGAAGCTTATCTTGAAGAAAATCCGAAGGAAGCAAAGAATATCGTTGCAAAAGTTATCCTGGCAGCACAGGCAAGAGCCGCTGCAAGAAAAGCAAGGGAATTGGTTCAACGTAAATCAGTATTAACCGGTGGTGGCCTGCCGGGTAAATTGGCCGATTGTTCTGACAGAGATCCGAATCGTTGCGAGTTATACCTTGTAGAAGGAGATTCTGCCGGTGGTACTGCGAAGCAGGGACGGGATAGAAGTTTTCAGGCCATTCTTCCACTCCGGGGTAAAATCCTGAACGTAGAAAAAGCGATGGAGCATAAGATATACGACAACGAGGAAATAAGAAACATGTTTACTGCCCTTGGAGTAAAAATGGGAACACCGGAAGATCCTAAAGCTCTTGACCTTTCTAAACTGCGTTATCATAAACTCATCATCATGACGGATGCTGATGTGGATGGCTCACACATTGCCACCCTGATTCTGACATTCGTTTATCGCTATATGACGGAACTGGTGGAGCAAGGATATGTTTACATTGCCCAGCCTCCTTTGTATCTCATCAAAAAAGGGAAAGAACAATCTTATGCTTACAACGAAAACCAGCGAAAATTTTGGGTAGAAAAATTAGGCGGTGGTAAAGATGATTCAGTAAACATTCAGCGATACAAAGGCCTGGGAGAAATGAATGCCGATCAGCTTTGGGACACTACTATGAACCCTGCTACCCGAACTTTAAAGCAGGTAACCATTGAAAGTGCCGCTGAAGCCGACCGCATTTTCAGCATGCTGATGGGCGATGAAGTGGCTCCAAGAAGGGCATTTATTGAAAGCCATGCGAAGTATGCAAAATTGGATATCTAACACTCAACTCACTAAAAATTAATGACTTAGTCCCGGACTTCCGGGACTTTTTTATGCCTTTTTGTAAATTTTCCCCTTCAAAACCCTGCAGAATGCTTAATTTCAGGTATTACTAACTCAAAAACTATTGACCATGTCAGATGTAAAAATTACAGCGTATAACGTAAAAACAAAAGAAAAAGGTGTTGAGATGTTTGATGCTGTTATTACAAAAACAGCTAAAGGTGCCTATATGGCCCAGGGAAATGATGGAAAAGGTAATAAACTTACTACCCTGATGGGATCTGAAAAAGCCCTGGCAGCTATTGCAGCCGGTGTAGCCAAACAAGGCTGGTAATAAGAACAAAATCCCTGAAGATATACCCGTCCCGTTTTCAAACGAGACGGGTTTTTTATTGCTTGATAAGTTTAAAAGATTGCTTTTTATTCCCGGCTGCTACTTCTAAAAGATATAACCCATCAGCAAATTTTGAATCCCGGAGATCAATATTGATTTTTTGTACAAACCCGGAACCCTTCGCATTGTCTTGATAGACGATTTTGCCATTTACATCATACACTTTTACGGTTATTACTTCATCATCATTTGCCTGGAGACCAAGGTTAAAAATTCCCGAAGATGGATTAGGAAATACCTGCCAGTTAATTTCCTGATCAAACACAACCGGCCGAATGGCAGAATATTTAATGCTACCATCATTATCAATTATTTTTAACCGGTAATAACGGATGCCAGCCTTGCCAAACTCTGCATCCGTAAAATTATACCGCTGTTCCTGCACCGAATTTCCCTGGCTTGCTACTTCGCCAACCTTTATAAATCTGTTTTGCTGGTAGTCCGCATTTCCTTTTGCCACTTCTACTTCAAACCTGTTCACATTATATTCGGAGGCAGTCGCCCATTCTGCCAGCACATCTTTTCCATTCTTTTTTCTTGCAGTAAAATTGATCAGCTGTACGGGCAGTGGCTGGTTAAAATTAAATCCTCCGTTATTAAGCCAGAATTCAGAAAAATCCTGCACTTTAAATTCGGCATAATAACCCTTGTCAAAAGGAACCTTTATCGCTTTTCCCGAATTAATAAAAAGCCATACCCCCTGCAGGTTATCAGTGGTAGTTCCGTTTTCAAAATTGTCATTAGGGTCACTGTATTTTGAAACACCTATTTCATAAGCCATCGTTGGCTTGTAACAAGTTCCGCAGCCTGTAGCGTTTATCAATGTTTCTGTTTCTGAATCCAGGAAGTAAAACCGAACAGACACCGAATCATTTAAATCAGGGATGGCAGGGTTTATAGTAATATTTCTGTCATGATAATATTGGCTGCTGCTGATGCGTACTGCACCGGTATTAATGTATGCCTTTGCTTTTGTAAGCCCCATCTCCTGGCCTGCCGGATGAACAGAAGCCACCAGCTTACCACCTTCCAGAAAGTGTACCCAATTATTAATCCCTGCATTTATTGTTTGTTCGGCAGGAAGGGTCATTGTTACGCCATCATAAATACCATTTACATTATCATAAATATGAATGTCATCTACTGCTATACCATCTTTGGTTAAACCCACATCCGAGTTAAACACAAACCTGAATCGCAAACTGCTGTTATTGGTAGTTGGTAATGCAGTAGTGGCCACATGCCATCTTGTATAATCCTGGCGGCTCCACACCTGGTTACCTGCATAATTTTTATTGTACCAATTGGTGCCCTGCCCCATTGCACCTAATTTATTCCAGCTGATTCCTCCATTATTTGAATACTCAACCCACGCCGCATCACATAAAGTGGCTCCGCAATCTTCAATATCCAAAGCCAGGCTGAAGCTAAGAGTTGGGTTCGTCATTGCCGAAACATTAAAGCAAGGCGAATACAGGTACGATAATTCAGCATCGTTATAGTACCCGGCGATATTTGTTTTCCATGCTTTGGTGCCGCTGGCAGCTCTTTTTACTTTTGCAGAAACGGGTGTTCCATACTGCCAGGTGCTGTTACCGGAAGAGTTAGTGTACCAATAACCATTATTAGTTTCAAAATTTTCGAGATACGGGAATGATATTACAAGAGGTAAACTGTTCGCTGTTATACGAGCCGTATCGTTATCCCTTACATTGTCGGTGAGAAAATCGACCCAAACTTCTACAGTATGATTTCCAGGCATTGAGAGATTGGCTGTGGCAGGACCGAAAGTATATTGTATTGTGCTGTTGGCAGCTATTGTTGGTATGCTTTCAGTAGCTACAACTAAGCCATCTACTTTTAAAACAATTGGAATATTATTTATTACTGAATTGGAAGTATTGCGAACAGTTGCTTTTACCGGGACAGTGCTGTTAAGGTTACAGGCAACCACGACTGGTGTGTCAATACTTATCATCTGCACATCATCAATAGCCCGGTAAATTCTAATATCATCAAAAGTGTAGCCGGCTGCACTTTCATTGTCTGCTGCCATGTATTGCCCCCACTGACCCCATCGAACCTGAAAACTGGTTGAGTATGCCTGACCATGTGCAGTCAATGAATCGCTTATCTCTATGCTTGATGAAAGCTTATAGGAGCCATCGGCTTCGGGTTGATTAGTAAAGAGGTTGTAAACTTCTATCCAGCTATTCGTTTCGCTGCCCCGTATCCATGTTCTGTTAGCAGCATTGCTTAGTTGCCCATGATTTTTATACCGGAAATCAAAGCGGATATCATCAGCAGTCGTAAAATTATTTAAATTAAAAGTACTTGTTAACGAGTCAACATTTCCGGCAAGGCTATAGAGACTCATATCTAATGTAAGAGCTCTATTGCCAGAATACGCAATTCCGGAGTTTACAAATGTTCTTAATCTTCCATTCACAGCGCTGTTCGTGAAATCATACCGATCCCGGCCCGTTAATCCCATTTGCCGGACAATAACAGACTGTGCCGGAGTTGTTTCAAAATTATCTAGCCAGGGTAAATCTGCATTATCAATAAGTTGATTGTTTAATTGTTTAACCACTTTTGTGTAGCTGTCGTTAGCTACAACAGGATCACCTGTCTTTGTTGCAGTAAACTGAATGCTATAGGTGCCTGCTGCTGATAGATTTTCCGGACTTGTAAAAGTGTGATCAATAAAACCACCGGCTGCAATATTTGCAACAGGTGCGGTAATAGTTTCTGTGACTGCCGGTCCGCCATTGATAGAGTAACTGATCGCTATATTACCTGATGAGGCAATATCATCCAGATTCTTTATACGTACAGTAATGGGTACAATGTTTGGCAAGGCTGATAAAGTAAATAATCTTCCCGAAGAAGATGGAGAAATAATGGAATCAATTTTAAGGTCGAAATCAGAAATGTTTCCTGCACAAGAGCCACTATTGGGTTGCCTTGAAACTGCATTTGCCCTTCTGCCGGGCTTACCATTTATTCTGGCTCTTACTGTTACCCAATAAACGGTGTCTTTTGATAAGCCGCTGAATGTATAGTTTAAGGTATTAGTAGTGGCAATAGAAACCATTTCATCACCCTGCAATTTCATTACTTCGTAATCAGTGGCACCAGGTACTGCTAACCAGTTAATGCCTATATATCCTTCGCATTGCGTTGGTGATAATGAAACAACCGGCAAAGCAGTAATGGTAAATGCATTGCTTGTTTGTGTGAATGCGGTATTGTTTTTTGTCAGCCTTATTTTAGCCAACTCAGTTGGGATAGCAGGCACTACCCACTGGTAAAGTCTTTCAGTTGAAGGGATAGTGCTACTAAGGGTTGAAAAGTTAGTTCCGTCACTGGAAAATTCAACAGTAAACATTTCATTAGCCGGAGAACTATAATCATCCCATTGCACATACATAGTATCAAAAACCTGGAGTCCAAAAAAATAAGTACCAGTCGGTGTGAGTGCTTCTCCACCCACCGGATTGGTCAATAAAAGACTTTGCGGAATAATATCATACACCAGAAAATATTGCTGCGAAGGGTTTTGTGCAATAAGAGTACCTAATACTTTTAAATCATAACTACCAGCTACCGGATTATTAATAACTACCTGCTCAATATTATTGATATGATCGGCACCGGAACCTGCAGGATTATTAACGTTTGCCGGTATGGTATCTAATTTTTGAGGGAAAGTAGTATCTCCTGATAAAAGTACCAGCAGGTCAAGATCATTAACTAATGTTTTACTGGCCATCACCGCAGCAGGAGGATCTTGCCAGTATAGCATTACTTTTAGCTGTGCCGTATTTGCCGGAACGGTTATTGACTGTGTAGTAGCAGATCCCTGTGTGGCAGATGAAGTAAAATAAGTAGCATCTTCCATCATTTTTAAAGAACGAACCAGGTTCATATTACCAAATCCATACCTGAAATCAGGGCCGGCATTTCCTTTATCGTTTCCCCCGTTGCACAACAATGCTTTCATTAATCCATTTTTCGGATTAGCACCGCTATTTAACTGGCGATACCGTTGTATTAATAAAGCAAGACCGCCTGATACACCGGGTGCGGCCATACTTGTACCATTATTATAACTGTACTGATTATAAAACCAGGTAGAAGCAACAAATTGTCCCTGAGATGTAATCTCTGGTTTTAGCCGCCCATCTCTAACCGGCCCTCTGCTGGAGAAAGTACTAACAGTGCCTTTATAATCTGTAGCACCCACTGTAAGAATATTTTTTGCTGATTGAAAACCTCCCAACACCGTTTTGAAAGATGCGGGATAAGGTGCACAGGTTCTGGTTCCATCATTACCGGCTGCAAATACATGTTGCAACTCCGGCAGATCGAATGCCTGTTGATCGAGGATTCTTGCCGTTAAATCATACAGCCCGTTATAAGCACAGTCGCTTACCACAGAACCATAAGAATTATTAGTTACTACCATGCCGTGATCCTGCACATAAGCGGGGGCATGGGTAAATATTTGTGTAAATATTTGTCCGATTAAAGTTGACTTTGGCGCATAGCCAGCATATAGTTCATTTAGAATGCCAGCCCCGCCGATGGTGCCCGACACATGTGTTGCATGAGCCTTTGGTATAAAGCCTGCCCTGTTTATCAAACGTTCTGTAAAATCAATATGGGTTTGAATATCGCCATCCTCACCTATACCAACAACAACACCCTGCCCATTTAAATTTCTGCCTCCAAAAGCAAGAGGGGCTTTTAACATGTTAGCCCTCGATAAAAACATACTATTGTAATTAAGTGCAACAACTTCGCCGGGTGCAGCTTGAACAAATTCTATAAATGGCAAAAGAGCCAGTTCACCCAGCCTTTGCACTGCAACACGAAGTGCAATAATCCGGTAGTCGTTATGCTCAGTAGAAATTATTTCAAACCCCTTTCTAAGCAGTTCATTTTTTACTGTTTCAAAAGAAAAAGTTTTTGGAAAGCTAATCCAGGTATCAATGGTGCCAGCCACTTTTACAGACCAGGCGGGAAAATTTCCAATGGCCAGCTCAGGCTGCATTTTTTGCGTTGCTGTAAGGTTGGTAACCGATCTTGCTTTTACCTTGTTAAGTACATCACTGTTTAAAGAACCGGTAATTGTTACTGTATATGCATTATCAGGAATATAATCCAATAACTCAATTCCCGATTGTGACAACTGCAGCCTTTCTGCCGGTGTAGGAATTTGTTCAAATTGAATTACAGCAAAACTTTTGTTCTCTGCTTTCGAAGCGTTATTGTTGAACAACCGCAAGCCTTCCGTATCAATATTTTTTTCGGGGATAATTGTACCGCTTTTAAGAAACAGGCTATGCCGGGAGGCTGTCTGGGCCAGTGAGGAAAAACTCACCAGCAGACAAAGAGTTATCAGGGGAATTGGATTGGATCTCATAGCAACAATTATGAATACTAAAAATAATACAAATCCCCGAGAAAAGCCAACGCTGTTAAGGATTTGAAGGAGGTACGTAAAATTTTTAAACGGGGATTGCCGCCGAAGCAAAACAACTGGCATGCATGGCTGCCAAAAACCGGTGTATCTCTTCCATCGTTTTCATGTTTTCTGCCACCAACAGGAACAACCTGCCCGTTTGCTTCAACTTGCCTTTATTAGTTCCTGTTTGCAGGAATTCAATTATTTTTTGAAAGGTAACGGACTCAAAATACGGCGAATCAGGCCGGTTGATAAAGAAGCAACGAAGTGTTTGCATCTTCAAACTCATTTTTTCAAACCCTAAATCAACCGCCAGCTTGCGGCAGCGGACGGTGATAAATAAATCTTTTACCGGTTGTGGTAATGCCCCGAAACGGTCTTCCATTTCCTGTTGCATAGCCAGCAATTCTTCCTCTGTTTCGCAATTATCTAATCGTTGATAAAGCGATAATCTCTCGCCAATGCTTTCTACATAATCATCAGGAATTAAGATTTCCAGGTCTGTATCAATGGTACAATCAGTTACAAAATCATCCTGCTTTTCAATTTCATGTTTGAATAATTCTTTAAACTCGGTTCGCTTTAATTCCCTGATGGCTTCATCCAGAATTTTTTGATAGGTTTCAAACCCTATGTCTGCCATAAACCCACTTTGCTCACCGCCCAATAAATTTCCTGCCCCTCTGATATCCAAATCCCGCATGGCTATCTGGAAACCACTTCCCAATTCGCTGTGTTGCTCTAATGTTTGCAATCTTTTTTTGGAATCATTTGGCAATGTACTCATCGGTGGTGCCAGTAAATAACAGAAGGCTTTCTTGTTACTTCTTCCTACCCTTCCTCTCAACTGATGCAGATCACTCAAACCAAACTGGTGTGCATTGTTAACGATGATGGTGTTTACATTCGGAATATCTACACCGCTTTCTACAATGTTGGTACAGATCAGCACATCATATTTTCTGTCTATAAAATCAAAAATCCGTTCTTCAAGAACATGCCCTTCCATTTGTCCGTGGGCATAGCCGATGCTTAAATCAGGACATAATGCTTGTATGATAGCTGCCATTTCTGCTAATCCTGCAATACGATTGTAGATAAAGAAAACCTGCCCGCCTCTCTCCGTCTCAAAATAAATAGCCTCCCGTATAGCATCTTCGTTGTACACCTGCACTTCAGTTTGAATGGGTTGCCGGTTGGGTGGCGGTGTATTCATAATGCTTAAATCCCTTGCCCCCATTAAAGAGAATTGCAGGGTTCGTGGAATTGGTGTTGCTGTCAACGTCAAACAATCAATGGCAGTCCGGAGTGTTTTAATTTTTTCTTTATGTGCTACTCCAAATTTTTGTTCTTCATCCACTACCAATAATCCGAGGTCTTTGAACTTTACATCTTTACCCAGCAAACCATGTGTGCCAATGATAATATCAACCTTGCCTTCTTCTACCCGCAGCATGGTTTCTTTTTTCTCTTTAGCCGATTTGAAACGGTTGATATAATCCACCGTTACAGGAAAATCTTTTAACCGTTCTTTAAAAGTTTGATAATGCTGAAAAGCAAGAATGGTGGTTGGTACTAATATCGCAGCCTGTTTTCCATCCAAACAGGTTTTAAATGCTGCCCGTATGGCTACTTCTGTTTTGCCAAAACCTACATCACCGCAGACCAGCCTGTCCATCGGCGATGGAGACTCCATATCCTTTTTTACATCTGCTGTTGCTTTGCTCTGGTCGGGAGTGTCTTCATAAATGAAAGATGCTTCCAGTTCGGTCTGCATATAATTATCCGGTGTGTGCTGAAAGCCTTGTTGTGCTTTTCGTTTGGCATAAAGTTTAATCAGGTCGAATGCAATTTCTTTAACCTTGGTTTTTGTTTTCTCTTTTAATTTGTTCCATACATCGCTGCCAAGTTTATTTACTTTCGGCACACTACCATCCTTGCCGGTGTACTTCGCAATTTTATGCAGGCTGTTGATGTTGACGTATAAAATATCTGTGTCTTTATAAATCAATCGTACCGCTTCCTGCACCCTTCCATTTGCTTCTATTTTTTGCAAGCCGCTGAAAATACCAACTCCATGATCAATATGGGTGACAAAATCACCGGGTTGCAATTCACGGAGAGTTCTTAGTGTTATCGCCTTGTTCTTATTATATGCCTGCTTTACTTTATACTTATGATACCGCTGAAAAACCTGGTGGTCGGTGTAGCAAACAATTTTCTGGTCTTCATCAATAAACCCTTCATGAATAGAAGTAGCAATCGGGTTAAAAATAATTTCGGCTTTTCCACCGGGCCCTTCGGGTAAATCATGGAATATGCTCCGCAACCGTTCTAATTGTTTGGGGTTCTCTGCAAAAATGTATAGCTGGAATTTTTTAGCTTCCCATACTTTCAAATCCCTTATCAACAAATCAAACTGGCGGTTGAAGGCAGGTTGTTGTTTTGTATGAAATTCAATTTCGAAATTGGCGAGATAGGATTGAAAGCCGAACTCCACTAAATGCTTTTTGTTAAGTTCGTTTTCCAAACTGGCTGCTGTTATAAAATCATCCGTGCCAACATCATTCTTTATTAATTTATCATCCAGGTCTTCCTGCTCTTTTCGTTTGGCTGCTTTTTGCCCGGCAAAGGTTGTATTAGCCAAAAAGGAAGCTTTAATTTCTTGCTGCAAACCAAAAAAAGCTTGCAGGTCATCTTCACTATCTGCAAGATGTGCTTTGCACAATTCATAATCCTGCATCCATACCACGGTATTATCTGGTAAAAAATCAAACAAGGAAACCTGTCCTTCACTTTCAAACTGTGTATGTACGTTGGGAATAATACTTACCTGCAATAGTTTTCTTTCACTCAATTGTGTTTCAGGGTCAACGATACGGATAGAGTCAACATCATTGCCATACAATTCTACCCGGTATGGTTTTTCATTACCAAAAGAATAAATATCAAGGATACCACCTCTTATTGCAAACTGCCCGGGTTCATATACAAAGTCAGTTCTTTCAAAACCATAATCAGCCAATTTCAGTAGCAGGTC
>JAYVKT010000547.1:0-2695 GCA_043768195.1 Chitinophagaceae bacterium
TGAATAGCCAATTGTAATTTCCATTCTATTTTATTAGGGTCAAAATGCTTGTCTGCTTTTATTTTATTGCTCAAGCCACTTTCTACATCGCTAAGGCTGACGGATGATCTTTTTTTCTGCTGTTCCAGGTAAGTCAGGCATTCGTTGGTGGCAATACGGTAAAGCCAGGTGTATAACTGGCTATCCTCCCGGAAATTCTCCAAACCATTCCACACACGGATAAGCACATTTTGCAGCACATCGTTGGCATCTTCATGCTCCACCACCATACGGCGTATATGCCAGTATAGTTTCTCCTGGTATTTTTTTATGATGCTGGTATAGGCTCTTTCTTTCGTAACAGGGTTACGGAATTGTACCAGCAATTCACTATCGCTTGTTGTTGTCAGGGACATTGATGTCGGGGCTTTGGTTCGGTTAGAATACTGGAAAGGTGTTTTGTTTAAAGGGGTTTCTAATCCTTAAAAATAAAAAAGATGCGGGAGAATTTCACTAAAACCCCGTTATTTCTTCAATCGGTTTCGAATATACCTGTTGGAACGGGCAAAATGTATTATTGCGAGGATATAAACTATTGAATTATCAATATTGAAATAAACTTTATAAGGGAATTTTTCTAGAACAATTCTGCGAATACCATTATTTGAAACTGTACGATATGCAAATGGGTTTTTCTGGATATTTTTTTCGGCATGATTTAATTGAGTAAGAAAATTGATAGCTGCCAAAAGCGATTTTTCTTTATACCAATCTATAATTTCCTGTACTTCGCCTTCAACAGGTTTAGCATATTCAACAACAAAACTCATTGTTTCTTCTTTGTAATATGCTTATCCATTTTCTTCCAAAATGCGGAAGAACTGATTGTTTTTGATTTGCCTGATTTAATTTCCTGCCACCTTTCTTCTGCAATAGCTATAGCTTTCTTTTCATCTTTTGTTAATGATAAAGGAGACAAACTATCCCAGAGCTTTTCAGCTATCTTTCTTCTCTGATTTTGAGGAAGAGAAAGTAATTGGTTAATATCAACAGCCATAAAATACTTTTATTAAAGTTAAGCATTTTTTCTCGCCATCACCTTCTCCGCCGCCGCCACTATATCCGGTATATCCAACCCATATTTTTTTAATAACTGAACAGGGGTGCCACTTTCTCCAAACGTATCCTTTGTGCCAACATACTCAATCGGCACCGGAAAATTTTTAGCAGCAACTTGTGCAATGGCATCACCCAATCCGCCAATAATATTGTGCTCTTCAGCAGTTACAGCACATTTTGTTTTGCGAAGTGATTTTAAAACTGCTTTTTCATCCAGCGGCTTGACGGTATGTATATTTATTACTTCAACGCTGATTCCTTTTTCCTGTAAAATAGCACCAGCTTGTATCGCATTCCACACCAAATGGCCACAGGCAAAAATGGAAACATCGGTTCCCTCAGAGAATTGTTGTGCTTTGCCAATTTCAAAAGGCTTGTCAGCCGTAAAGATTGGCCACACCGGCCTGCCAAAACGGAGATAAACCGGCCCAACATAATCAGCTATGGCTTCTGTTGCAGCTTTTGTTTGTGCATAGTCGCAGGGAACAATCACCGTCATGCCCGGCAGCATTTTCATTAACCCAATATCTTCTAAAATCTGGTGGGTAGCACCATCTTCACCAAGCGTTAACCCGGCATGTGAGGCACAAATTTTTACATTCTTACCGCTGTATGCTACTGATTGGCGAATCTGATCGTACACCCTGCCGGTAGAAAAATTAGCAAAAGTAGTGGTGTAAGGAATTTTTCCACCAATGGTTAATCCTGCGGCAATACTTATCATATTGGCTTCTGCAATTCCTACTTGTATAAAACGTTCAGGAAATTCTTTCATGAACTGGTTCAGTTTTAATGAGCCAGCTAAGTCGGCGGTTAGTGCAACTATATTTGAGTTTTTTCTTGCTGCTTCCACAATGCCATCGCCAAAACCGCTGCGGGTATCTTTATTTCCGGTTGATTGAATGTCCTTTAGTAACATGGTTTAAATTTAGGTTGGGCAAATGTAAGGCTAAGAAGTGAATGGTGAACCTTGCCTACCGGCAGGCAGGTAGCGAATGGTCAATGAGGAAAATCAATTCAATTCTCCCGGTTGGCTGGTAAAGACAGTCTCATCGGCTTTTAACCTGAGCTCCCATTTCCAGGCTGTTGATAGCATATCTTCCAGGGAGAATTTTGGGTTCCAGTCAAGCAGTTCTTTAGCCAAATCATTATTTGCATAAACAGCAATCACATCGCCGGGTCGGCGGGGGCCAAGTTCATAATTCAGTTTAATGCCACTCACTTTTTCAAAAGTATGAATCGCTTCTAAAACAGAAACGCCATTGCCACTGCCGAGGTTAAATACTTCGCACAGGGTATTATTTTTTGCGTCTTCCAAATATTTCAATGATAAAGTGTGTGCATTGGCAAGGTCGCAGATATGAATATAATCCCTGATGCAGGAGCCATCTCTTGTCGGATAATCAGTTCCGTGTACATATAATTTAGGCATGCGGCCAATAGCAGTTTGCGTTATTCCGGGAACAAGGTTTTTGGGTTTGCCTGCGGGCATTTCGCCAATAGCGATAGAAGGATGAGCCCCAACAGGGTTAAAATATCGTAGCAGGATACATTGTGTACCTGAACTTTTGGCAAATTCATTTACAATCTGTTCACC
>JAYVKT010000548.1:0-3436 GCA_043768195.1 Chitinophagaceae bacterium
TATCTGTTATTTTTAATATCCATACATATAGGCCGGTATCTTGCAGCAATCCTTTTAGGGTTCCATCCCATCCTTTACCCTTTTCAGTAGTAGAGAAAACAGCATCACCCCAACGGTTATATATTGTAAACCTATTGATAGTGTATTGTATACTAAGAATGGGTTTGAAATTATCATTCCTCCCATCATTGTTAGGCGTAAAGGCGGAAGGAATATAAATATCAGTTTTTGGATTTACTTTTATAAATACAGTATCTGTATCCTTACAACCGGCATCATTCGTAGCAGTTACGATGTACATTATATCGTCCATAGGGGTGGCTATAGGATTAGGAATCGTACTACTATTAAGCCATTTGGCAGGTTGCCAAAGTATATTTGTTCCGCCGCCGGTTACTTGAAGTGGAACGGAATTGCCTTCATCTATTACCTGGTCAGCAGAAGCCTGTATATCAATACTAGTATAATCAAGTGACATGCTTATTGAATCATCAAGACAGGCAGCATTAGTTTTCACTTTTAATTTTACTGTGTAATTACCAGGAGTGGTGTAGGTATGCAGCGGATTGGGATCGGAAGAGAAATTACCATCCCCAAAACTCCAGCTATATTGTAAAGGAACTTCTGGAAATTGGGTAGATGTATTTTCAAATCTTATATAACCCGAATCACAGTTGTTTACAATATTAAATGCAGCTTTTGTAATAAGACCTGCAGGAAAAATGAATTTTGTTCTCGTAATAAAACCGCACAAAACGGCCGGTGTAATTGTTAACCTTACGGTATAGAGATTGCGGATATTAGCAAATACATGTTGAGGGCTTTGAAGCGTTGAGCTGCCCCCATCTCCAAAATCCCAGGACCATGATACCTGGCCCGTAAGGTTTGTATGCCCATTGAATTGAACAAGGCCTGCACAGGTATCGAGTATCTGCACATCAAAATAGTTTTTCATGTCCACTGACATATCATTTACAAATGAAGGCATGTTAAGCCCCCCGAAATTCCCCAACATATCGACTTTCTTTATTTCAATGTTGCAAGCTATCCCCGGAGAATTTGGTTTACTGATAACAGAAAGGCGGGAAGTCTGGTCACTTAAATATATTTTTCCGTCTGGTGCCAGTTGCAATCCGCACAAAGCTGGTGTAGAGGGAAGTACCACAGCGGAAGCAATTACTTGTGAGGCAGTTGGTAACTTGCATTGAAACTGGTCAATTTCACCCCCATCAGCTTTTGTTAAGTAAAGAAGTCTTGAATCAGGAGAAAATTCACAGGAAAAATAACGGTATTGACCTGCGTTGATGGTTTTAGGATTGGAAATAATACCTGTGGCATTATCGAATTTAAATAACTGAAAATAATTAGGATCCGTAGAACCATCACTATTAGGAAAATGCGTCTGGCATAATTGTTCACCATCGGGGCTTACTTTTATCACACCTGTATTCATGCCTTGATATTGATTCAAAATAGCACCAGTTGCAGATATTACCGGCGAGCCTTGCAGGCCGGTACAGGTTAATAACCATGACCGGAATATATTTGAGCTGCTGTCATTCGTAATAATCCAGACATCAATACCGTTGGCATGGCGGGCAGCAGTAAGCCGTTCACTTGAAGGGACATGCAGCAACACATTTTTTAAAATAACAGCACCGTTACCACCATCCCCGTTCATATCCACAATTGAATAACGGTAGCCTTTCGCATAATCATTCTCAACTGCATCGGCTGTAAATACATAGTATGTTGTTGTACTGTTGGGCAAAGGGACAATAATTACCGACTGAAAAGCTGATATATGTCCGGCGAGGTTATCGCCATTTAGCATAACCCTGTTGTTCCTGTTGTATATCATATACCCGTTAGTATAAAAAAGTATTTTGCCCATATCATCGCAAATAGCAGAACAACCTTCAGTGGCTGTCATAGCACTGTTTGTAACGATGGAGGGTACGGGACTTGTTCCCGTGGGTATGAACTTCAGGCCTGCTGCGAAACCAAAATTCCATGTATAATTTTGTTGCCCCCGGGTGCAGAGGGAGAAAAGAAGACAAACAATAAGCCCGGGCAACTTTCTCATAAGTTTAGACAACTTAAGTTACAAAAAATTCTTCAGCGTTGTTGTTAAATGAAACTACATGAAAATAAAAACTCTATATAATATTAAATTTTTATCGATTACAATTTTATTCCAGCTCTTATTGCCAGCGACCAAAGTGCATTTGCCCCAGGTTCTTTGATTAATAGAATGCCCGGGCCAATAGCAATGCTTGTACTAACATTATAGCTTGCTTCTAGTTTAGTCCCCATATTAAATTGAAGATTGCCGTTGTAAATTCCTAAAGCAGGACCGGCAGTTAATGAAATACCAGTTTTCTTAAACGGATTATACAACAACCCTCCAAATGCATGAATGAAAGTATAGCCAGGATATTTATATGGGTAATTGCTGACAATTTCCTTCTTGCCAAAATAATAAGCAATGCCACCATTATAAGTGAAAACAATTTTTTTGGCATTCAATTTACCTAACCAATTCTGTGCAGGTGAATACTCAGCAGCAAACCCGGCAATATGTGTAGCAGAAAAATTTCCAACCGGTATATTTATTCCCAAAGAAACTGATTTTTTTTTCTCAGTCGGAGCTGGTTTTATGGTTTCTTTTGTCTGCCCATGGCAGATATTTACCATTACAATAAGAAGAATGAAAATTAACCGGTTACACATTTTTACAAGCTGTAGTTTTATTTACTATGTTCAGTTTATCTGACTAATATAAAGCTTCCTTTCTTCTGAATTTGTTTACCAGATTTATCTTCTGCTTTTAACAGCCAAACATAAACACCTGAGTTTTGAATAACACCTTTAATTTTCCCATCCCAACCATCATTGCGACTTTTCGTCCTGTATATTAATTGCCCCCATCGGTTAAAGATGCTGAACTCTTTTAGTAAAACAGTTCCGGGATATAATGGCCTCAGCAAATCGTTCTTACCATCATTGCCCGGCGTAAAACCATTTGGAACATAAATATCGTCATATTGTATAACGGTTATCCTGAGTGAGTCTTCTGCATTGCAACCATCAGTATTGGTAGCGGTAACCTTATAAACAATATCCTGAAGTGGTGTAGCTACAGGACTTCTGGTGGCACTGTCGCTTAACCATGTTGATGGCGACCAGCTAAAAATACCCGGTGGACTTGAAACTGACAGCAGCACAGATTGACCAATTGTTATAGTCTGATCGGGCGGCGCATTAATAGTAAATGATTTGTAATCTATTGTTTGTGTTGTAAAGCCATCCAGACAGGCAACACCAGTCAGCATTCTTAATCTTACAATATAAGTTCCTGGGGTGCTGTAAGTATGAATAGGATGGGTGGCGGAAGAGAAAGTGCCGTCCCCAAAATCCCATTCAAATTGCAATC
>JAYVKT010000549.1:0-2171 GCA_043768195.1 Chitinophagaceae bacterium
CAGCGAAAGCCGCTACTCATGTATGGCCGAATAGTTTTTCCCTGCAACAATATATTATTGACAATAAACTTGTACGAAAAGAGAAACTTGAAGTAATTGGCTTGGGCTCCAGCAACGGCATTAATTTGTCAAGGTTTTCAACCAACGCCTTAAGCCCGGAAAAATCAGCACAAATAAAATCAGCAATCAGTTATGATGCGAATCTGATTTATTTTCTAAGTGTTGGAAGGATAGTACATGATAAAGGGATTGATGAACTGGTAAATGCTTTTAGGAAAGTAAGTGAGAAAAACAACCGGGTGCGGTTAATATTACTCGGATCTTTTGAAGATGAAGTAGATCCGGTAAGTGATGCGACAAAAAATATACTAAAAACAAATCCTGCTATTATCACACCGGGTTGGAGCAACGAGGTAGAATATTACATGCAATTTTCCTATGCACTTATTCATGCATCACACCGGGAAGGCTTTCCCAATGTATTACTCCAGGCAGGTGCTATGCTTTGCCCAATTATTTGCTCCCGTATAGAAGGTAATATTGATATTGTAAAGCATGAAGAAACAGGGTTGCTATTTGATGTTGACAATGAAGACCAATTACAAGCCCAAATGGAATATGCTATTATAAACCCTGCACCAATAAAACAGTATGCGGCTAACCTGCGTAGCCGGATTGAGCAGCACTTTGATCAGGCTGTTTTGCACACTTTACTTCTCAAAAAGTATCAGGAATTACTTGATTAACGGGCTTTTATGATGCCTGAATCGGAAAATTACCTGCCGGGTAAAAGTACTACTACCCAATTTCCCCCAATCTATTCTTTATTTACTTTGGATTGCTTGAAGCGACTATTACTTTAGTTGTTCCAAATCCAAATCGAATGAAAACCACATTCAAAAAACCTGTGGCCATTGTTGGCTATTCCGGCCACGCCTATGTCATTATCGACATACTGCTAAGTGCCGGTCGTCTGGTAACTGCTTATTGCGATCAGGATGCAAAAGAGTTTAACCCTTACCATCTTGATTATCTGGGAAAAGAAAGTGAAGTCATCAACAAACTAAAGAAGTTTGACTTTTTTGCCTGCGTAGGTCATAATGGTATCCGGGAAAAAATTCACACTCAATTAAGCAGGTATCTTGGCAACCCCATCAATGCCATTCATCCAAGTGCTGTTATTTCGGCTTCTGTAAAAATGGGTGATGGTGTAATGATTGCTGCTAATTCCACATTAAACCCATTAGTAGAAATTGGACAGGGAGTTATTTGTAATACTTCTACCAGCATCGATCATGAATGTGTGATTGGTGATTTCAGCCATATTGCACCAGGTGCAGTTTTGTGTGGCAATGTAATGGTGGGAAAAGGAACATTTATCGGTGCTAATTCTGTCGTTCGCCAGGGAATAAAAATTGGTAACAATGTTATTATTGGTGCCGGAACAGTAGTGGTAAAAGATATTCCTGATAATGCTACGGTAATCGGCAACCCCGCCCGTCAATTGGTGAAGAAGCCTGCCCGTAAGCTGGTGGCTGCGTAAAAGAAATAATTTATTAATAACTGCCTGAAAGGGTGCTTCAAAGCATTTTTTCGGGCATTTTTTTATACTCTTTGGGCATTTCTTTTCCCGTATGTAATCACTCACTTCTGGCTAAATCTTAATACCTTCGCAGCCGTTTTGTAGCAATAAAGAAATTGATTTTTAAAGTAAAAAGTACAATAATAAAGTATGATAGTTTTAGGATTAAATCACGGCGAAATCAATTCATCAGCAGCAATTGTAAAAGATGGAAAGCTCATAGCCGCCGCACCGGAAGAAAGATTTAACCGGAAAAAATTTACCAAAGATTTCCCGGCAGGTGCCACCAGGTTTTGTTTAGAAGAGTTGGGCATTGAGTTGAAGGATTGTGATTTCGTTGCCCAGGCCTGGAACCCATTAGCTCACCAAAATGTTTTTAATCCGTTCATATCTGGAAACCGGATTAACAGAGAAGATTATTTTTATTCTATTTCAGACAATCTTTTTAATATAACAACCCGCAAACCTAAGGAATGGGTGCTTATGCAGTACCCGGAAGAAACAGGAATGCCCCCCGTTTATTTCATTCAGCACCACCGTACACATGCTGCCAATGCTTTTTACCTTTCTCCTTTTGAAAATGCTGCAA
>JAYVKT010000550.1:0-4708 GCA_043768195.1 Chitinophagaceae bacterium
ATGAGTGATACCGAAGCAGATGAGTTGGAAAAAATAATCGCAGAAGGTTGCGAACAAACACATCCTGATGACTGGAAATAAATGTTTGCTTGATACTAGTGTTATCATTCATGCTTTTAAAAGTAAGAATAACGTAGCAGAGAAGCTTGATGCAATACAAGATGTTTATGTTTCTTTAACTGTAGTAGGTGAATTGTACTATGGGGCCTACAAATCCGCTGATGAGTTAAAGCATATTGCCAGAATCCAGTCTTTTTTACAAAATTGTAAACTATTGCTGCCTGAAATAGCCACAGCGCACAGCTATGGTAAAGTGAAAGCAGCATTAATGAAAAAGGGCAAGCCAATTCCAGAAAACGATATATGGATAGCAGCTATTGCTATTCAACACGACTTACCGCTATACACCACTGATACTCATTTTGCCGAGGTAGAAGGCCTTGAGTTAGTTTAATATTATATTTATAGTTTCGTAGCAATGAAAGTTTGTGTACTGCAACCAGATTATTCCACCACCGGTGTTGATTATAAAAACTACGACCCACCAAGGGATTTATCGGTATTAATACCCGAAGCAGAAGTACACAATGTGTTTCTTAATAAACTAACCACCTACAAGCAACTAAAAGAACTCAGCAAACAAGGCTATGATATTTTTGTAAACCTTTGCGAAGGTTATCTGGAATGGGAAGTCCCCAGTATAGATGTTATTTATACATTGGAAATATTAAATCTTCCCTTTACCGGACCAACCACCAAGCTATACGACCCGCCAAAAGAGTTGATGAAATACCTGGCCTATTGCGAAGGAGTGAAAACGCCGGGTTATTCAATTATTAATGAGTTGAATGATGTGGATGATGCGGTTAAGCATTTGTCATTCCCTTTATTTGTAAAGCCAGCCAAAGCCGGCGATAGCCTTGGGGTTGACGAACACTCTTTAGTACACAATAAGATTGAGCTACAGCAAAAATGCATCAGCATATTGGATGAATATGGTCCGCTGTTGGTAGAGGAATATATAGCAGGAAGAGAATTTACTGTTCTTGTTGCAGCTAATGTTGATGTACACAGTTGTACCGTTTTCAAACCTGTTGAGTATCTGTTTCCAGCAGGAAGAGAGTTTAAAACCTATGCACTGAAAACATCAGAACTCCATCCGGATTGTAATGTGCCTTGCGATGATTTGGAATTAGACAAGCAACTACGGCTGGCCACAGAGAAAATTTTCAAAGGGTTCAACAGTGTTGGCTATGCAAGACTGGATTTTCGGGTAAATGATAAGAACGAAATTTTCTTCCTGGAAATTAATTTTACCTGTTCCGTTTTTTATAAAGATGGCTACGAAGGTTCTGCAGATTTTGTTTTGAAATACGATGGTATTGGCCAGGCAGGTTTTCTAAGGCACATGATTGCAGAAGGTATTGGCCGCCATAAACGGGGTATGAAACCTTTTATAATGAAAGGCAATTCCATTGCTGGTTACGGTATTTATGCAAACCGTGATATAAAGAAAGGGGAAGTGATTTTTAAAGGCGAAGGCCGGGCGCAGCGAATAATTACCAAACGATTTGTTGAGAAAAACTGGAATGAAGATGAAAAATTACATTTCCGCAGATACGCTTACCCTGTCAGCGAAGAACTGTTTATACTCTGGGACGATGATCCATCCGAATGGGCACCGCAAAATCATTGCTGCGAACCTAATACTGCTTTTGATGGTTTAAATGTGCTGGCCATAAAAAATATATCCAAAGGACAGGAGCTAACTCTTGATTATGCCGATTTCCTCGATGAAAACATGGAGCCCTTTAATTGTCAATGCGGAGCCAACTCCTGCCGGGGAGAAATTTCAGGACTCGTTGCAAACTCTCTTACCATAAGAGAAAAAGGATTGAAACAAGAGGTCTGATTATTTCAATGCCTTTAATATTTGCCGGCTGCCATCATCTAATGCTTTGGAAGCCGCATCATCAGCTTTTCCATCATATTTTCCGGTTACGGTTGGTTGCAATTTAGTAGAGCCGTCAGATAATTTTACCAGGGTTAATGTGGCTTCGATGTTAAATGATGAGGCGGCGTTTGGGTCTGTATTTTTAATAGCTTTTAGCAAACCACCTACCTTACTACCTGATTTTATTTTTACAAAATCAGTAGCCAGCGTATAATCACAATTATATTTTTTTGCATCCTCTTCTGAACTTATGGCTATCGCATCTATAGTTCCATTCTTTAATGAGTTAGCAAGGTGTTGTTGCAATACGGTAGCCTGCAACTGCCCATCGCCGCCTTTTGGTTCATATACGCCTATGCGGATTGTTCCGGCTGCTTTTTGGTCGGCTGGAATTGTATTGGTTTTACCATTCTCGTTGTTCTGATTTTTATACTGATTCATCATCTCGTTCATATCGAACTTATCCTGCAGGTCGGCTTCTTTCATAGTTTGTGTGTAGCCCAGCGGAATTTCAAACAGCATAGAATCTAATTTCTCCGAAGAAAATTCCAGTGTTTCAAGGTTCGTTTCAAATTCAGTTGTTTTCGATGTTCCATCACCCATTATAATAGTTCTCTTTTCTATTAGTGGAAAACCGAGTTTTCCTTTTCCACTTCTATGTGTTACATATCTGTCTTTACAATCAGGCTCTTGTTTTTCTGTGGGGTTGGCAGTAGTAGTGGGTGTATATCGTATCGGGCAATTAAACTGTGGCAGGTCTATATACCAACCATCGGTTTTAATAATAATACTGTCCTTCATGGTACAGGCATCCGACGTTGGTTTTATTTTTTGTGAAGTCCAC
This sequence comes from Chitinophagaceae bacterium, assembly GCA_043768195.1. Taxonomy (GTDB): domain Bacteria; phylum Bacteroidota; class Bacteroidia; order Chitinophagales; family Chitinophagaceae; genus JJ008. The sequence goes on from JAYVKT010000550.1 coordinate 2,799, forward strand.
ACATGTCTTGCGGTAAAGCCATTCATTTTTTTACGTTCACCTGTATCATTAATGCTATACCACATATGAATAACACCCCCTTTTTCCGTGGTTGTTTTGGGTTGGGTTACGGGTTTTGTTTTTACCGGCGGAATTTTCACATCTTCTTCAATTACATCTTCTATCGCAAACGGCTCAATGAAGTAAAGTTTCTTCTTGATGTTTATCTTGATAGTTCGTTGCAGGTCGCACTGCTCAATAGTTGTTGGCGGTGCAGGCATTCCCATCATGGCAGTACTCTCCGTTCTTTTCCGCATCCCTTTTACATAGATGGTGGACTCTGTTTTCATGCCCATCATGCTAGTTGATTGCTTCAGTTTATACTGCTGGGCATTAGCTGTATTGTTTATTGATAATACAGCGATTAAGATTGCCGTGAAAAAGAAGAATGACTTTTTCATTTTATAAAGTTTGAAGTAAAGTTAATTATTTATTCAAACGCCGGGAATGACTTTGATTATATATTCAGTAATACCAAAGCGTTGTATTCAGGAGACGATATTGGTATTATTCAGTTGCAGTAAAAAGTAGGGAAAATTACCGTCCCATAAAAACCATAAGAATTTGCACATCACAAGGATTAATACCCGAGATACGACTGGCCTGCCCCAGGGTTCTGGGTTTAATTTTACTAAGCTTTTCTCTTGCCTCATTACCGAGAGAAGCAATTTTTTTATAATCAAATGTGTCAGGAATTTCTAATTCTTCCAATTGCGACATTTTTTTAACCAGCTCCTTTTCTTTAGTTATATAGGTATCATATTTTACCTGAATAGAAGATTGTTCAATTGCATCTTTCGAAAAAACAGTTAGTGCTTCTTTCAATTTTGGTAGAGCATCAGCCAGTTCATTCAGTTCTACGTCGGGACGAAGTAAAATTTTTTGTGCTTTTTGTTTTTCAGTAATTGGCGAAGAATTGATAGAAGTGAAATAGGAATTGATTTCTTCCGGCTCTACAGAAAAATCTTTGAGGATTGATTTTATTTCTTCTACCCCATTTCTTTTCGCAATCACTTTATCCATTCTTTCTTGTGATGCGAGTCCGAGCCGATAACTTAATTCTGTCAACCGTAAATCAGCGTTGTCCTGGCGAAGCAATGTTCTGAATTCTGCTCTTGATGTAAACATCCTGTACGGCTCATCAGTTCCTTTGCTTATCAAATCATCAATCAATACCCCGATATAAGCTTCGCTTCTTTTTAAAATAACAGGTTCGAGGTGTCGAGTTTTTTGATGTGCATTGATACCGGCCATCAATCCCTGGCCGGCGGCTTCTTCATATCCGGTTGTTCCGTTTATTTGTCCGGCGAAGAAAAGATTTTGTATGAGTTTTGTTTCTAATGTGTATTTCAACTGGGTTGGAGGAAAGAAATCATACTCTATAGCGTAGCCGGGACGAAACATTTTGACATTTTCAAAACCAACTATATTACGAAGAGCTTCGTATTGTACATCTTCTGGTAATGAGGTAGAAAATCCGTTTACATATATCTCCACCGTATTCCACCCTTCCGGCTCTATAAAAAGCTGGTGCCGTTCTCTTTCTGCAAACCGGTTGATTTTATCTTCTATGCTTGGACAGTACCTGGGTCCCACTCCATCAATTCTTCCGGCAAACATGGGACTTCTTGAAAAACCGGTTTTTAAAACATCATGTACCTTCTGACTGGTATATGTTATCCAGCAGCTTTTTTGTGTTTTAGGTTTCTCTGTATCTAAATAAGAAAAGCCAACCACTTCTTCATCGCCAGCCTGTTCTTCCATTTTGCTGTAGTCAAGGCTGCGACCGTCTATCCTTGGAGGAGTTCCGGTTTTTAGGCGATCACTTTCAAATCCCAGGGAAACTAATTGCTCAGTGATTCCGGTGGCGG
>JAYVKT010000551.1:0-11331 GCA_043768195.1 Chitinophagaceae bacterium
GTTATACTTTTAAGCCCACTGAATTTTTTTATGAGGGGCATTTTAAAAATTTTCCTATCACTCCGGGAGTTATCCTTACAGAAGTAATGGGTCAAATTGGTGCAGTTTGCCTTGGCATTTATCTGCTCCGGGAAGAGATATTAGTAAAAGGGATGCCTGAGATAGCACTAACCTCGTATGAAACTACTTTCTTCGCTCCTGTTTTTCCCGGAGAAAAAGTAACCGTTACTTCTCAAAAAGAATACTTCCGTTTCGGCAAACTGAAATGTAAAGTAGAAATGCGAAACGGTGATGGTAAGCTGATTTGCAGTGGAACCATAGCAGGATTTATTAAAAACAGAAAATGATGAACCGGGTAGTTATTACAGGACTCGGTGTGACAGCACCAAACGGTATTGGCATTGCCAACTTTTCTACAGCTATAAAAAATGGAATATCCGGCATTCGTTTCTGCAAAGAACTTGAAGAATTAAAGTTCTCCTGCTGTATTGGTGGCATACCCGTTGTATCAGAAGAGCTAAAACAACAATACCTCACCCCGCTTCAATTAAAAAATTTTAATAGCTCAGGTATTTTGTATGGCTGCATGGCCGGTATTGATGCCTGGAAAGATGCTGGTCTGCTAATCAATACAACCGATACACCAGATTGGGATAGCGGAACGGTTTTTGGCACTGCTGTATCAGGCGTAGATAAATTCCGGGAAGCCATTTATAAATTGGATGCAAAAAATGTGAGAACACTGGGCAGCACTGCTGTATTGCAAACAATGGCAAGCGGCATCAGTGCATATTTAAGTGGGATATTGGGATTGGGAAACCTGGTAACTACTAATTCATCAGCTTGCAGCACGGGAACAGAAGCAATATTGATGGGGTTTGAGCGGATTCAATCAGGCAGGGCAAAAAGGATGCTGGTAGGTGGTTGCAGCGATCATGGCCCGTATCTGTGGGGTGGTTTTGATGCCATGAGGGTCATTACATATAAGCATAATGATACACCTGAAAAAGCATCCCGGCCAATGAGTGCAACAGCCAGCGGCTTCGTTCCGGGAAGCGGTGCCGGGGCATTATTGCTGGAGTCTTTATCAAGTGCTGTTGAAAGAGGTGCAAAAATTTACGGCGAAGTTCTTGGAGGTTCTGCTAACGCCGGTGGTCAGCGGGGCGATGGCAGTATGACGGCACCTAATTCGATAGCTGTTCAACGCTGCATCACCACTGCGATTGAAAATGCAGGTATAGATGCATCTGAAATAGACCTTATTAATGGCCACTTAACCGCCACAGTAAAAGATACGACAGAAGTAAAAAACTGGTGTGCCGCACTTAACAGAAAAGGGAATGATTTCCCGTATATCCATTCTTTAAAATCTATGGTCGGACATTGCCTTGGCGCTGCCGGAGCCATTGAAAGTGTAGCCGCAGTACTCGGGTTACAGGAAGGCTATATTTTTCCTTCTATAAACTGTGAAGATATGCATCCTGAAATAGCAGCACTTATAGCACCAGAAAAAATTCCGAAAAAACTAATAGAAAATGATAAGTTGCAGACAATAGCTAAAGCCAGTTTTGGTTTTGGTGATGTAAATGCCTGCATTATTTTCAGAAAATACGAAGCATGACTAAAGAAGAATTAATAACATCGCTGAAAGAAATTGTAAAACCTTATGTTAGAAATGAAGAGGGATTTGCAAATCTAACAGAAGAAACAGATTTTCTGAATGACCTCAAAATAAATTCCGCCAACCTGGTTGATGTAATTTTAGATATCGAAACGAAGTTTGATATTATTATCGACAATGAATCCATGGAAAAAATGCTTACCGTAAAAGCTGCCATGGAAATAATAACTGCTAAACTTAGTGAAAAGTGAGGGGCAATGATATTATAGACCTGAAAGTGGCGGCCAAAGAAAGTAACTGGCAACGTAAAGGGTTTCTCGAAAAAATCTTTACCCCGCAGGAACGTATCTATATTACCGAAGCTCTTTGCCCCGAAAAGATGGTCTGGACATTATGGAGCCAAAAGGAAAGTGCTTACAAAGCCTATACCCGCCAATTTAGTGGCCGTTTCTTCGACCCAAAAAAAATAAATTGCACATTGTTGACAGCCTGCGCCGGCACAGCAACAATTAATAGCACCACTTATCGAACAGTGAGTAGTATTGCTGATAAATATATTTACAGCATTGCAAGCCATGAGGGGCTTACTGCACCACCACTTACAGACTACTTGTTTTATTCTAACACTAACGACTACACAACTCTGTCCGGCATAATTTACCAACTGATGATCGCCAAATTTGCTGCTGCCACAGGTAAGTCGGTAAATAACATCTCAGTTATTAAAAACACCAACGGCATTCCGTTTCTGGAGTATAAAAAGAATCAGCAGGCTATTCCGGTTTCTATTTCACATCACGGACAATATGGAGCTTTCACCATTAATTAATAAAAAATGAAAGAATATACAGACTGGGCAATTGAAAAACTGAATCAGGATCCCAAACTACTACTCGTTTATATTATTATCTATTTTACCTGGGGAATGGCCATGAATGCTTTTGGTAAAAAGGCTAAGATTGCAAGATTTACATATTGGTGGCAGGTAATTACCTGTTATATTTTATACATGGTTCCCATTTCCCTGCTGCTGCGGGGTTTGCCTTTTCATACGCAGTATGCATACGGTCTTGTAGCAATGGGGTTTCTTGAGTTTGCTGGTTTTGCGATTAAAAGTTCTTACGCCTATCCCAATAACATTCTTGACAGGACATTCAGTCCTCAAAATTTCAGTCTTGGCATGGCATTGTTTTTTGCCCTGTATTTTCCTGCTGGAAACTGGATTGTTGAAAAAATCTATATAGCAGTATTCTAAAATAACTTGCTTTAGTAAAAAAAAACAGGTTAGAATCAACCTATTTAATGTGCAGGCAAATGCTAGTTGTAAATAAGTTTGGTTTGCTACCTTTACAACCTATCGGGCTACTATGAAAAAAAAAATATTGCTACTCTTTTTTTTGGCAAAAACTACCGGGCTTTTTGCAAACTCACCGGCTTCCCGGCAGCATGCTGCCGACACTGTTCCCAAAGCAACAGCCCGGCCCCTGGTGTTTGAAAATGCTTTTTTGAATGACCCAAATTTTGAAGACCCAACTGTTTTTGCCAAATTTTATACAATTGAAGTCGGGAAACTAAAAATAGAAAGTGGCAAACTCATCGCTTGTGATGCCAGCGATATGCATCATAATTTAGCTTTTACTGAAACATTTCCGAAAGGAGAATTCCCAGTACAACTATCCATTGTGAAAGGGGAACCCGGTGAGTCTGAGTATGTGGCATATACAAGGGTGTTCTTTTCAAACAAACCGGTAAAGAAATGGGCATATGCCCTCAGGCCAAATGATGTATTCCGGGTGCCATCAGACAGTACCAGTCGCATCCACTGTGTTTTTATGGGTGATATGGGAATGCAATCAACCGTTATTATAGATTCAGTTGCCAATAAAGATTTTGTAAAAAAGTCTCATTTAGAATGGGGCGAAGTATTTGTAGACAGGTTCAAAAAAACAGCAGGTAAAGCTTTTTTTCATTCATTTGACAACCATAACCTGATTGCTGTTTCAACATTTTTTAATCCGTGCTATGCAAGCTATATCGGGTATGATGAAAAGGGGAAGCCTTGCCGCTTATTATTAGACCCCGGAAATTTTCAAATAGTACGATCACTATTTTAAGGTATTATAATTTCAACCCTTGTTAAAACAATTACAGCATTTTTTTAAAAATTGTATTTTACTTTGTAAAGCAGAATTTTTACGGAATTAATACCGAATCGCCATATAAAGCAGTCCAAAGGATATTTGTAACTCAATGGCTCTCGGCATTATACCAGATCAGTTGGACTAATTTATAAATCCAATTGGTATAACTTCTGTATCACATTAAACCACACAATTCCTGATATGAAAAAAATCAAAATTTTGTATGTCATCGCAATTTTTGCATTCACCACCAATTGCAATAACAGTAAAAAAGATAAAGAGCCTGCAACCAATAACCCCGAAATTGAGGATGTTGATGCTATAGTTGAAGACACAGTACAGGCAAAAAAAGTTACTGAAAGAGACTTTAGTGTTACCAGAGAAACTGCTTATAACGATATGTTTCTCGACAGCCTTGCTATGGAACGCTACATTACTAACCGCCAACTGGGTGATAAAAAAATTGCAACCCGTATTCGTAGCTTTTACAATGCCAGAAACTATCAATATGCCTGGTTTTCCTCTAAGGGGCTGGCAGAACAAAGCCGGTTCTTCTGGAATCAATACGATTATGCTGTTACACACCTGAAAGATACAAGCCTTGTCAATTCTGTTTTCTATAAACAAGCTGAAAGATACCTGAACATGGAAAAAATGACAGCAAACACCAAAGACACAACTATATTAAATACTGAATTCGGCTTTACCGAACATTTTATCCGCTTCATCAACAGTACCTATGAAAAAGGATATGTAAAAAGAAAAGAGCAGGAAAAATTTGTTCCTATTAAAAGAGCCGACCCTGTCTCAATGGCCGATTCATTACTAAACAAAAAACACAGCGACGATAAATATTATGAACAGGTAAACGATATGTATGCCGGGTTGAAAAAAAGCCTGCAATTATATCTTGATATAACCAGGGCTGGCGGCTGGAAAGCCATCCCAACAGCCAAAGCCATTAAGAAAGGTGAAACATTAGCTTCTATTCCTGCTATTAAAAAAAGATTGCAGCAAACATTAGATATGCCCGGTGCTGACAGCAGTGCTATTTTTACTGACACACTGGAGCTGGCAGTTAAAACATTTCAAAAAAGGCATGGCTATAAGCAAGATGGTGTAATAACTGCGACGTTAATAAAAGACATGAACGTTCCGGCAATAGAAAGATTACAGCAGATACTGCTTAATATGGACAGGATGAGGTGGCTGCCGCAAAAACCTGTGGGTAACCTTATCATTGTAAACCTGCCTGAGTTTATGCTGCATGTATATGATGGCAATAAAACTGTGTTTGACATGGTAGTGGTAGTAGGAAAAGTGGGCAACAATACAATGATGTTTAATGGCGACCTTAACCAGATATACTTCAGCCCTTATTGGAATGTGCCACAAAGTATTATTAAAAATGAAATTATGCCGGCCATAGCAAGAAACCCTAATTACCTCGCCAATAAAAATATGGAACAGATTGGCAGCAACATTCGTCAGCGGCCCGGCCCGGGCAATGCACTGGGAAAAGTAAAATTCATTTTCCCCAATAGTTTCAATATGTATTTTCATGACACACCTTCTAAAAGTTTATTTGGGCAGGATAAAAGAGCTTTTAGTCATGGCTGTATAAGGCTGAGTGAACCACAAAAGATGGCAGAATGGCTATTACGGAACGACCCGGATTGGAGCAAGGAAAAAATTGTTTCTGCTATGAACCAGACAACTGAAAAAGGTGTAAAGCTTAAAGACCCTGTTCCGGTTTTTATTATTTATTATACTGCCTGGGTTGACAATGACGGTCAGCTCAACTTCAGGGATGATGTGTACCAACACGATAGTGAGCTGTCAAAAAAAATGTTTACAGAGCCAATTACTGTAAAAAGTACCGTACGGGTTGATAATCTTAAAACAAATTAATTACAGTAATAATTGATTTACACCGTTCATCATTAAATGCTGCTTTTGCTATAATGCAAAAGCAGCATTTTACATTTAGCTGATGCCATAGTTATACCGGCTGTATTAAACCAAAACTGAAACGTATGGTAAGATACTTTATGTCCTTCTCTGTGCCTGAAGGCCGGGAACAGACTGCACAAAAAATAATCGATCATTACTTTGATGCACTATATAAGCATGGCCCCGGCGGTATGCGAAGCCAGTGCTATGCTACGAACGATAATGAATGCAATTTTGTACATATCAAAAGTTTTAAAAGAGAATCAATGGCAAATCAGCATTTTAAATCCGGAACGTTCAGAGAATATGTGCAACAGCTTGCTTCCCTGTGTGGCAGTTTACCTTCATTTTCCCGGTTACTGCAGCAGCAAACGTTTGAGTCCATATACTAAGGCAGGTTTGGTGGTTGAAGGTGATGTCCTTTTCAGGATGTCACCTCTTTTGTTTATGCCGCTGGCAAATAAAAAAAGAGCTTGTAGAAACAAGCCCTTTACCATTAAACCTTTCTTGAGAAAAGCAAAAATAATTCTGCCGCTAATCTTCCCAATAGAAAATAGCTGAAACAAGTGATTAAACAGGTAAAAGGCTACTTTTGAAAGATAAAGGCCTACCGATCTGTTTTTTTGTTCTTTCTAAGGCCGCCAATATTAATCCTGATACCCAAATTCAACTGACTGGCAAATGAAGAACTGGGAGTAATAAAATGATACCGGTTGTTAACTAATGAAACCCCTCCAATATTAGCAAATAGCATAACCCCCTTTGATGGTTTAAAGAAGACACCCGGGGTAACACTTAATATTCTTGCAGCAGACTGGCTTTTTAAAATCAATGAACCGCTTGATTTATCAAAAGCTCTGGTTTGATTTATAGCGAATGAACTATTGAAATACCATCCCCACTTCTGGCTCTTTTTAAAATAATGATAATAACTGTATGAAATGCCAACTCCCTGGTTTACAAAATATCCATTTGAAGAAATAGAAGGGGTGGTTTTAGATCTTGTGTAATCATAAAAAACACCAAAGGTGCTATGCTCGTTCAGGCCAATGGAAAAGGCGGGCTGGATAGTCCCGGTGTTTAGTTTAAGGATCCGTTTACCGAAAATAAAATCTCCATAAAGCTGCCCATTTTCAACCTGTGCCGAAAGGTGAAAGAAAGACAACAGAAAAAATAATGAAAAAATAGTTTTATTTCTCATATTAATGGTTTTAGTAAACCTACAACTCCCGTTGTAAAAATAGAATACGGTTAAAGTCATTTAACTTATTTGAAGTCATTAATTTTGCTTCCGTTAACAGTACTTAGTCACCAATAAAAGTGCTTTTATAAAATTTACAGCATTCAATTTCAAATCATGTAAATTTAGCCGTAGAAATAAAAACAGCCCCAGCCGGGGTAAGAAAAAAAACAAAAAATATGCACCGAGTCATTATCCCCGTTGATTTTTCTGAGACCTCACTTAACGCAGCCCGTTTTACTGCCAATATGCTGGCTGGAAAAAAAGATGCTGTTGCGATTTTGTATAACAATTATGAAAGCCAGGACGACTATGATGTGTGTATCCACTACCAGGAAAGCCTGAGAAAAGAATTTCTTACAAAAGGTGTTGAAAATGTTGAATGTGAAAACGAAATGGGTGGCGACCTGATTGATAACATTGCCCGGCTTGCCCATACCTCCCGTGCTACAATGATTGTAATGGGCATTACAGGAAAATCAGAAGTCCGTCAAGCCATGTTTGGAAGTAATACACTTAGATTAGTTGATAGAAACCTTCTTCCGGTAATGATCGTTCCTCCGGATGCTGTTTATAAAGGGATAAATAATGTTGCGTTCACTTCAGATTTTAAAGATGTGGAAGCTACTACCCCTGCCCCATTAATTACGGCAGTGCTGGAAATTTTTAATCCCATCCTGCATATTGTAAATGTAAATAAGGAACACTATGTATCACTTACCGAAGAAATCGAAAAAGGCAAACAAACGTTCAAGGAAATGTTTAAGTCATTCAAAACGGAATTTTATTTTATTACTATGAATGACTTCTATGACGCAGTAGATACTTTTGTTAAAGACTATAATATTGATATACTGGTAACTATCCCCAAACACCAGAGCAATGCCGTTTCGTTGTTCAAATCATCACATACCAAGCGGTTAGCCTACCATAGCCGCATACCAATACTGGCGGCGCATGAGTAAAACATAATAAACTTTACTACTTGACATCACGGGAACAAATGTTTAGCTTTGTTTCTGTATGCGATACATTTCAAATAAAATAATCCGTATTTATACCTTTGCTGAGCAATGCCTGCCGGTCAATTTTTATATCCCGGATTAAGCCACCATAGCATATCGCTCCTTAACTACCCCATTTTATCCGTTTTTTTTACTTGTTTCATTAACTTTTGTCTTTATGAAGAATATTAAATTGATTGAGGTGCCATCAGAAATAGGTGCCGGCACCCGTGGCGCCAGTCTTGGGGTGGAAGCTATAAAAATAGCAGCACTGGATTTTATGAGTAACTTTTTTATTCATTTTCCGTCGGAAAAAATTCAATCAGAAAACAAATTATTGTATGAACCAATTGAATCCCCGTATGCTAAACGCATAAAAGGTATTGTTTCTATCTATGACAAAGTCAGCAAGGCCATTTGCGACTCGATGAAGAATAATTTTTTTCCGGTAGTTATAAGTGGTGATCATAGCACAGCCGGTGCTACTATTGCCGGTATTAAGATGGCAAAGCCAAAAAGTAAACTGGGTGTGATATGGATAGATGCACATGCTGATTTACATACTCCCTACACTACTCCTTCTGGCAATATACATGGTATGCCGATGGCAGCCTCTATCAATGAAAATAATGAAGAGTGTGCCGTACATGATGTGGATGATGAAACAGCTAAATCCTGGAATTATTTAAAAAATATTGGCAAGATTGCCCCTAAGGTTTTGCCTGAAGATGTTGTTTTCATTTCCCTGCGGGATTATGAAAAAGAAGAACGCCACCTGATAGAAAAATACAGTATGAAAGTGGTTACTTCGAAAGAGGTAAGAAATAAAGGAGCCGAAAATATTGTGCGGGCCGTAATCCGCTACCTGGCAGACTGCACAGACATTTATATTTCTTTTGATGTGGACAGTCTCGATTCTTCCATCTCCAAAGGAACAGGCACACCGGTAAGCAATGGTTTGAAGGAAAGAGAAGTGGAAGACCTTATCAGTAAGTTTATGCAGAACCGGAAGGTTTGCTGTTTTGAAATAGCCGAAGTGAACCCCACACTGGATAAAGAAAACCTGATGGCAGAGATTGCTTTCAACATACTTCAACGAAGTGTGAATGTGCTGCTGATGAATTAGGTTTCAGCCATGCTATACCCCGAAAGGGGTATTGAAAACTGATGAGCATATCGTTAACTTTAGTTTTTTGTCTGAATGTAAACTAAAGCCATATGTCATTACCATTATTTCCCCTTCACCCCTTTAAAAATATTGCTGTAGGCCTTTCAGGCGGTGGCTTCAGGGCTGCTTCGTATAGCCTTGGTAATCTGTCTTATCTTGATCATCTGAAGTATGGTGATTCAACAGAAAAATCGCTGCTTGATAATATTACATTTATTTCATCCGCCTCCGGGGGAACCATTACAGCGGCTCTTTACAGTGCTGGCCGCCACAAAGGAGAAAAATTCATTGACTGTTATAATCAACTATTAAAAACTATACTACCCGGTGATGACCTGCTTAATACCGTGTTGGAAAAACTAAATGATGATAAAGAATGGGATACACCGGGCAACACAAAAAGAAGGAATATTATTAATTCTTTTGCTAAAGTGTATGATGAGAAAATTTTTAAAGGAGAATGTTTTGGCATTTTCAAAGAAAAGAATTCGCTGGAAGTATGTTTTAATTCCACTGAATTTACAAGGGGCTTATCTTTCCGGTTTCAGGCAAATGGAACCGGGCTAACCGGTAATAGCTATATTTTTTTCGATTATAGCGACAGTGAAGCGTTGGACAAAATAAAACTGGGAGATATATTGGCGGCCTCCTCTTGTTTTCCGGGTGGTTTTGAGCCATTGGCGTATCCGGAAGATTTTGCTTACAAGAACGATACAACTCAATTAACCACAGACGCATTAAGAAAACACCTTGTAGTAAAAGATTATGATGGCACGGAGAAGCCACTTAAAGATACAGAAAGCATCGGCTTAATGGATGGCGGCATCAATGATAACCAGGGGCTGGATGCTGTTATGCTGGCGGATAAGCGGAGAAGGAAAAAAAATACAAATCCGGATCCCTTCGATTTGATTCTTATAACAGACGTTACCAGCTACTTTATGGATCCGTATAAAATTCCTCCAGAAAAAGAAAATAAAGGCTGGAGGAATAATACACTTAACGCTGTTATTGACGGCATCAGGAAAGTATTTAAAAAATTGAATATGGCAACATCCGCTGTCAGTTTACTGTTTCTCATTTCATTCGCTGGTATTTTTCTTTGTACAGATGCAACAGGAAAAAGCATAAGCCTTATACTAAGCAGTATTACTTTCACATTGCTTTCCTTACGCATATTACTTTGGTTTTTAATTTTCAGGAAAAATAAACTACTGCTCTCATTTATAAAAAAACCGGAAGCAATTGACATTAACGAAATAATAAAAAGGAAGCTGCCATCTATCAACACCTTTTCTCCGGAGATCGTCAATAAACTGCTGGGATATTTTAGAAAGACCCGGCTGGGTACAGTAGAGCAAATGGTGCTGGCAAGAGTAAACTCCGTTACCACAATGGCCTCAGATGTTTTTTTGAAACATATCCGCAGGAAAATATTTGATTATTTCTATAGCGATGAAAGATGGGAAAACAGGCGGGCAAATAATTTTATTTATGAATTAAGCCCTTCTAACCAGTCTTTCCGTACAAACCAATTAATGGATTTGAAAAAGAAACCCTGGGGCCGGCAATTCGTTCAACAGCTTACCCCCACAAAAGCCATGACAGATATTGCTTTTGAAGCAAGAAATATGGGTACTACACTTTGGTTTGATGAGAAAGATACAAAAGCCGAAAAGCTAAAACAGTTGATAGCCTGTGGCCAGTTTACCTGCTGCGTAAACCTGTTTGAATATTGCATTGACCTTGACTATAAAATAAAAAACGGTTTGCTAACCCTTACACCTGATGATAAAATCATACTTGATGCCGTTCGTAAGCAAGTTGAAAATGATTGGGAAAAATTTAAAACTAACCCATACTTTCTGTATAATGAATATGAGGATAAATTAAAAACAAGCTAAGTACTAAAAGTTTTTTTTAACCCTTCTTCAAAACTTACCGGGACGAAGCCCAGTTCATTTCTTGCTTTATTAATGATCAAATTTGTTTTTAACGGCCGTCTGGCAGGTTGAGAGAAATCGGCTTCCGTTACTTTTTGCAATAACGATTTGTTTAATTGAAGATACTCAACAGTTTTAACGGCCATCTGGTAAGGGGTTAATATGTCACCGCCTGATAGATGATAAATGCCGGTGGCTTTTTTTTCAATAAGTAAAGCTATACCTGTAGCGAGGTCTTCTACATAAGTTGGTGTTCGAACC
>JAYVKT010000552.1:0-6302 GCA_043768195.1 Chitinophagaceae bacterium
GTTGTATAGCAATTTAAAATAAATATCCCGGGTATGGTTGTTAATTTTCCCAAAATGTAACGGGAAAAATCCCGGAGAAATTGTGCCAGGGAATAACGAAATTTGAATAAGAAGTTCTTTGAGTGGCTGTAAATTGGTTTTTGTTTAAACCTTTTATTGTTTTAACGGGGTGTTTTTTCCCAAAATATGTTGATGAAAAAAGCGGTTACTAATGGGAATAAGCCTGTTGTAAAAAGCAGGTTTCGCTTACTGGCTACTGTAGTTTCGGTTTATCATTTTGGATTGGCAGTGCACACCAAAACCGAATGCTACGGGAATGCCGAAAACCGGGTTTTGAAGAGAGTAGGCGGGAAAAATACATTTTTATGAAAAGGATAATTTTTTTGGCATTTATTGCCTTATTGTTTTTAGGTCAGCACACAAGTGCAAACAATCAAGTCGCTGAAACAAGTAATCTAAAAAAAGTTCCGCAAAACTGGAGTGTAAGCCAATATGGTTTTCTAATCTTCCCCGTTGCAGCCGACATGGAGGAGTATTTGGCTTACATTAAATCAAAAACCCATAGCGAGGCTCAGGAATATTTAGGTTCTATTTCATTCACCAGTCTTGGCTCTACTTTATATGGTCAAAGCTATTCAGATCAGTCAGTCACAGAAGAACAGGCAATAAATTATGTGTTAAATACTTCAAGGGTATTTCAAATTCATGGAATAGTTATAAAGCCGGTTAGCCAATCAAGTTGTGAAGATGTAAAGTGGCAATTTGTTCTTGCTATGTCTTCTTCAAACCTAAGTGCAGAAAGTTATTACAGTTTATCAAGAGGAATTTACAACGGAAGTGTAATGAATAAATATGCGACAAACCCGCCTGCAAGCGATACACTTTCATTAATGCAAAAGATGTCACAATCCAATGCAGGTAATGAAGCGTTTGAAGCAAATCCATGTCCTACAACTTTAGCACAAAGACGTCCGTTTTGGGGATGGAGCCAGGCTTCTTGTACAGTTACTGGGTCAGTTTTTAATACAACTACCAATACTAGCTATCCCTCATATACATATTGTGCACCATCATACTATGTATTCTGGGTTAATGTAAATAATGGCGGTTGTTGGGTTGTAGGAACTTCTTGCCCCCCTCCCATAGATTGATATATACTGATAACAATAAAGAATTAATGGATGAAATACTTATTAATATTAGTTGGCAGCTTTTTATCCTTTGAATTGGCAGCTCAGGAAAAAAGAAGGATTCTTGATAGAGTTACAGAAATGCCCGTGAGTTATGTAACAATTAAAGTGCTTAACTCGGTAAGAGGGGTAATTGGTTCAGCTGTGGGGGAATTTACTATTAAAGTAGAACGAGGTGATAGTATATTGTTTAGTTGTGCCGGATATACTCCTATCATCATCTTAGGAAATAGAATCGAAAGTATAGTTTATATGGAGCCTAGGCTGATTGAGCTAAAGACAGTTTTTATTGAAAGTAAAATACTTTCAGGTACGTTAACAATTGGTAATGAAAAAAAAATTGCCAAAGGAGATATAACTTGGGGGCCATCGCCATCAGGATCGTATGACGAGTTTGCTCAAAAGATAATTTTGCCCGACTCTCCCGTAAATTTCAAAATTACAAAGGTTTTCATACCTATTAAAAAACTAAACTGTATTGGACCGATACTTCTTCGTGTATATTATGCCGACTCATCAAAGAACCAACCGGGTGTGGAAATCTTAAACAAATTAATCGATGCAGCCAATATGCCCATTAAAAAAAATATTTTGTCAATAGATGTTAATACTGATAATTTGTTTTTTTATGGGGCAGACTCCTTTTTCGTAAGTATAACTTGGCCTCCCGAAGCGTTTTACAATAAATGCCTGACAGGAATTTTGTTATCAAAACATTCTGTTTCACAAACCTATTCAAGAACACTTACAATTAATTCATTTAAGTGGTTTCCATTCGTTGGCAGGTTTAAAGACAAAAATGACAACCACTTTGAACCAAGGACTTACTTTGCTATTGAGGCAGGAATTTACAGGTAGGTTATATTAACAATCAAAAAAATGAAACCTCTTTTGCCAATATTATTTTGGCTATGGCCTTGCCTTGCCATAGCGCAGGCAAAAGAGGTTTCTTCTTTGCAAAAAAAAGATACTGCTAAAGTCGTCTCTCGTCCTACCCCAACCTACAAACCCGAAATCCTCACTTCCGGCTTTATAGACATTGTAAACAATGGCCAGGTAAATGCCTCTGCAAGGTTTATCCGTTTATTTATTGGCGAGCCGGGCAAATTTGCTTTGCCACTTTCTATTTACAGCGGTGTATCGAGCAATAACTTTCAAAATCAGCAGGTACCCGGTGGCCAGCGCAGTAATGAGCATTTAATAAATAGTTTTATTAATCCCCTTAGTGGGCTTGCCAACATTTCAATAGATGGTATTTTATTTTTTAATAAAAAAGAAACCAACGTTACCCGTGGCGGCTTCCTGTATCATGGTGGTGCCAGGGTGCTAACGGGGTATAAAACAGGCCTGGTTACAAACCCTTCTACAGGTAAGCCGATAAATTTTTTAAATAGTTATGGCACTGCAGGTCTGTATTTCCAAACAGGTGCATGGGAGCGGAACAATGCAAAAAACGTAGGTGTATTCTGGCTGGCTGGCCGCTATATTTTTTGCAAAAGCAGTGAGAGCCAGTTAAAAGAAATATTACCAGACATTAAAACAAATGGTTTATATCATGGCTTGTCGGTGGCCTGGGGCATTGAGATAAATAACCTCGTAAATATAAAAGTGGTCTATTACAAGTATGTAAAAAAGCCGGAGATAGATTATTCAATGCCTATCTACCAGTTCTCTTTTAATTACTCGCTGAAAAATTAGTCCACAAGTACAAATTCCCGTTTTAGCGAATAAGTAACCTGCAGCCTGCCACCAGCTTCTGTGGCATTTTTTATCAAACGTTCATACTCCCGGATAAACTCCAGTTGCACAGGGCCATTGGCAATACTTTCGAGATCGGCTTTGGTAATAACAAGGCGGCCATTTACTACTTTCTCCACCCTGTTTATCCCGTCATTGATATAAGAAGTATCCGTCAGTAAAACCCTTATATGATCCACGGAATCAAGCCCATCCAATTGAAAAACAAGATCATTCCGCTGAACCGTATCGGTAACTGGCGTTAATAAAACAACGGGTTGAAAACTGAAATCTTCTTTATATTCTTTCTTATTCAGGTTTGTAAAAACAATACTGTGCTTTCCGGCAAATTCCACAATCGGTTTATGCAGCTCATAAAAAGTGCCGGTCATTTTATTACTATCGGCTGGCAGCATTACTCCATCCAGCATTGCTTTTCCCGGTTCTGTAATAGAAATACCTTCACCCTCTTCATCGCCAGCCCTGTATTGCAACAGCACTGTAAGGTTATCGTTGCCTTCTGCTGCAGTAATCTGGTAATCGAAATACAGGTTATCCGGGTCTGCATTGTTACCCATTTCTTTATCTGTATTAGTACAGCTTATCAGCAATACCAGTATAGAAAACAACAACGTAGCAGCATAATGATTTCTTAAATCTTGCCTGAACATGCCTGCAAATTATATCAAACTAGAATTAAAATGAATTTTCTCGCTAAGACGCAAAGGCGCAATGTGTTTATGCTTTGCATGAAATCAAATATAGATTTGAGAACCTTTCAAACTAAGACAATACTTACGTTTTATAGTTGCCGCTTTTTAGCTGCGGCTTCTTTCAGCCGGTTATATTCAACAACTATTTCAGCAAACCCTTTATTTGACTTTCGGTATTTAAATCTTTTCATTTCGCCGGCAATATCATTGTCACTTAACAGCTCTATCATTTTCTTTTTATTATAAAATGGTATTACAGTGTTGGCCGCCTCAATACCGTGCCTGTCTAAGTAATAAGAAGAGAAATAATCTGTGCCGTCAGTTTCGTACTTCATGTATAATGTGGCATACTTGCCCTCTGCTATTCTGCTTAAAAAAACCCAATCAGAATTATTTCCAGCACTTTTCCCTTCCACGGTTGTCCGTATATTTTGGTTGGAGAACAAAATTTGCTTTGCTTCAAAAAACCCGTCGCACAACAATCCTTTGCCATGCTTCTGCCGGCTATATCCTTTTATGTCGCCGGCATTTATAACTCGTATTGAATCGTTATCAGATACAGCAACTATTCTCTCATATCCATCCTCGTACTTCCAGGCAGGTTTAAATCCTGCTTTCTTCGCATCGCCGGGCAATTTGCAGGCAATTGTATCATTGTTCCAGTTAATGATATAATCCTGCCCAACAGCAATCAGCCCAAAAGTAAGGCTGGTTACTAAAAACAATAAGGATTGCTTTTTCATGATTATTCATTCAAAAGGTTACTATTCAGATGCTACAGTCGCTGGTTCAATTACATTATCTTTGCCACCCCCGATAAAAATGAGGGCAATCCTCACAAAGCCGGGCAAGCTCTGTCAAATTGGCCTACCGACAGTTGTAGCACCCTTTTTGACACCTTGAAAATCCATTATTTTCCTTACCAAAGGAATACCCAATAACACTTATTTTATGCTTGGTTTTATTTCAAAAATTTTTGGTGGCAGCAAGTCGGAAAAAGATGTAAAAAAGATTGAACCTTATGTGGGCAAAATCAATCAATTTTTTACGGCTTATCAATCCCTCAGTAATGATGAACTTCGGAACAAAACACAAGAGTTCCGTCAGCGTATCAAAGAACATCTTTCAGAAATTGATGCAGAGATAGCCGCAAAAAATACTGCTGCCGAAGAGCTTTTTTTTAATGACCTGATGGGCAAAGACTCCATTTACCAGGAAGTAGATAAACTAAAAAAAGACAGGGATAAAAAAATTGAAGAGGTACTCGAAGAAATTCTTCCCGAAGCATTTGCCGTGGTAAAAGAAACTTCCAGAAGATTTAAAGAAAATACAACGCTGGTTTCCACCGCTACCCAGCTTGACCGTGACCTGAGCATAAAGAAGAACTATATCACTATTGATGGCACTAACTCTGTTTTCAAAAATACCTGGACGGCTGCCGGCGGAGAAGTAACCTGGAACATGGTACACTACGATGTGCAGTTGATTGGTGGTGCGGTACTGCACCAGGGAAAAATTGCAGAGATGGCAACCGGTGAGGGTAAAACATTAGTGTCAACACTGCCATCTTACCTGAACGCATTGCCCGGAGAAGGAGTGCATATTGTAACGGTGAATGACTACCTGGCCCGCCGTGACCAGGAATGGAATGGAACTATTTTTGAGTGGCTCGGCATCACCGTAGATTGTATAGATAAGCACCAGCCAAACAGTGAAGAAAGAAGAAAAGCTTACCTCGCCGACATTACTTATGGCACCAATAATGAATTTGGTTTTGACTATCTGAGAGATAACATGGTACACACTCCGGAAGAAATGGTGCAACGCAAACACCACTATGCCATGGTGGATGAAGTGGATTCCGTACTGATTGATGATGCCAGAACGCCATTGATTATTTCCGGCCCTGTACCAAAAGGTGATGACCAGCAATTTCATATTCTAAAACCCAGGGTGCAGCAATTAATGCAGGAGCAGGAAAAAATTGTTCGTACCTGTTTGAATGAAGCAAAAAAACGTATTGCCGAAGGCGATGATGATGCAAAAGGCGGTGGATTACACCTTTTCAGGGCACACCGGGGTTTACCAAAATATGGCCCGGTAATAAAATTTTTGAGTGAGCCGGGGATAAAAGTAAAAATGCAGAAGGCTGAAAATTATTACCTGCAGGATCAGCAACGTAACATGCACCTTGTAGATGAGGATCTTTTATTCCATATAGACGAAAAAAACAATTCTGTTGACTTAACAGAAAAAGGTCTCACCATGATTACCCGTTCTGGTGAAGACCCGGATTTTTTTGTATTGCCCGACATTGGTGTAAAACTGGCGGAAGTAGAAAAAAATACGGTAGCAGCAGATGAAAAATTACATCAGAAAGAAGCGATACTGAACGACTATGCACAAAAGGCCGACCGCATCCATACCGTACAACAATTATTAAAAGCCTATACCTTATTTGATAAAGATGTTGAGTATGTAATAATAGATGGGGCTATTAAAATTGTGGATGAGCAAACCGGCCGTATTATGGAAGGCCGCCGTTATAGTGATGGCCTGCACCAGGCATTGGAAGCAAAGGAGAATGTAAAGATTGAAGCCGCCACACAGACCTATGCCACTATTACTTTGCAGAATTACTTCCGTATGTATCACAAGCTGG
>JAYVKT010000553.1:0-4658 GCA_043768195.1 Chitinophagaceae bacterium
TTTGCAGATACAAGAATTACACTTGGCATGGTGGCAAGGCCGAAGAGTATTAAACCGTTTATGGGTGATACAATTGTTACTCCTGTAAAAGAACCAATACCTGTTGTCCAAGGTGAAATTGCAGTTGTTGATAAGAAAAATATTCCTGTTTGTACTAATGAAATTATTGCAGGTACTATTAGTATTGTTAGGGAAAATCGGATTGATAATGAAAATCGAAAAAATTTTAAAGGACAAATTATTAACGAGCAGGGTGAACCAGTTCCGTTTGCCAGTATTGAAACAGGAAAACCACGGTTCATTTTTGTGGCAGACGAAAACGGAAGATTTGTTATAAAAAAAGATTCTTTTTTTAAAGAGAAAAAAATAATTGTTTCTTCTGTAGGTTTTGAAAGCAAAGAAGTCTCAATTACTAAAACGACTGATGATTTACTGGTTGAGCTGAAGTCAAGTATAATATTGCCTGAAGTTGTTGTGTCAACTTTAGGGCAAGTGAGAATGGGGAAAACCCTCGGTTACACCATTCTAAAAGGCCAAGTGGTTTCAATTATTAATGAAAAGGAGATTACAGCGAATAAAGAAGTAAAATTACCTGTAGAAGAAAATAGTCTGCTTATTTATCCCAACCCGATTCAATCTGGAGCTACCCTGAATTTAAGTTTCAAGAAAATGGACGAAGGCTATTACCAGCTTCAGATTATAAGCCAATCGGGTCAGCTTGTTAAGCAGCAGGAAATATGGATTGATGCTGAAGCGAGGCTTTTAAACATAGATGTTCCTCTTGTAGCTGCAGGCAGTTATTTTATGGTACTAACCAATAAAAAAACAGGTAAGAAGTTTACGGAGAAGATTGTTGTTCAATAATTTTTTGAACCACATAAACACAGTAGAAACATATAAGAAAAACATAGGTTATCTTCTATGTGAATATCTATGTGTCTATCTTTCTATGTCGTTCAAGATTATATATTAGCTCCTGAACTGCATCATCCTTTAAACCCCGGATGGAATTGCTCCAATGTCTTTCTCAAAAACTCCCGGTCAAGGTGTGTATAAATTTCAGTAGTGGTAATGCTTGCATGACCCAGCATTTCCTGCACAGCTCTTAAATCGGCACCGCCTTCCACCAAGTGTGTTGCAAAAGAATGACGAAAGGTATGCGGCGAAACAGTTTTTTTAATACCTGCTTTCAATGCAAGATCTTTGATGATGTAAAAGATCATCACCCTTGATAATTTATTGCCCCGGTTGTTGAGAAAAAGAATATCCTCACTGCCTTTTTTTACATCAACATGTACCCTGATTTCTTTTTTATAAATATTTATATACTTAATAGCACTACTACCAATTGGTATCAGTCTTTCTTTGTCACCTTTTCCTATCACCCTGATAAAACCAACATCAAGATATAGCTGTGATATTTTTAACCCGACTACTTCACTAACCCGCAGACCGCAACTATACATCGTTTCCAAAATAGCTTTATTACGGCCACCTTCAGGTTTGCTCAGGTCAATCTGCTGAATCATGTTTTCTATTTCCTCAAAACTGAGTGTGTCTGGTAACGATCTTTTTAGTTTTGGTGCTTCCAGCAGGGCTGTGGGGTCAGTAGCCGATATGTTTTCGAGCAGGCAGTATTTATAAAATGCCCGCAGACCTGAAATGATTCTTGATTGTGATGAAGCCATCATCCCCAGCTCCGCTATCCATTTAATGAATTGTTGTAAATCTTTCAGCGAAAGTTCAGCAGGTGTCTTGAAGGATTTTTTCTCCTGCAATTGCTGCGTCAGTAATTCTATATCCCGCAGGTAAGCCTTTACAGAATTATCCGACAAAGATTTTTCTAATTCTAAATATGCTTTGAATCCTTTTTTGTAAGGTTCCCACATTATGTATTAGTTGATTGGTTGACTGGTTTATTGGTATTTAGGCATTAAAGCCTAGTTAACCAATTCCTAATTCCCAATTACTCCAGCACTATGTTTTTCTCCAATTCTTTCCAGGCGTCTTTAATTTTCACCTTCACCCATATCCTTGAATTGGTAATGTTGACGGAGTCAATATATTCATGCATGGCATCGTAGTCAATATCAAGTTTCTCCCCAAAAGTCATCATCGCTTTTTTGCCGGTAGCAAGTTCTTCTATATAAATGTTGCCCCTGTCCGTATAGGCAAGCAGGTTGTCACTAATGGAAAATTTAGGATCAATATTATTGATACCGCTGGTTTTCATTACAAAGCTCTGGCTTTTATCATATGGTAATTTTATTTGAAAACCCCGCCCGGTTACACAATCATTGAATAATATATAAGCAAAGTCGGTGTCTTTAAACAGGCAGCGTACAAAATTCTTATTCATTTTAGCCTCACTGTAATCAAACTTTGTTTTACGGTCGGATGCCATCCCGTCATAACTCCAGATAATACTATCGGCCTGGCAATTATTTACCGTTATATAGACGTAGGGTTTTAATTTATGCTCACCGGTAAATTTGATGGTATCAGTCAGACAAGCAGTATCGCAGAGCATTGCCGATCCATCAGCAGAAGACGATTTGCAACTGCCAAATGAAAGGCCAAGAATAACCGCAAGGGCTGGCACAAGTAGAGTTTTCATGTGTTTATTTTTATTCATTATAGTTGCCCGCCAATTAAGGGGGCAGGATATAAAACTATTCTCAAAAATAACCAATGCAAAACTTTGATAAGAAAATTCTTTTATGGGGTAGTATGAAACTGCCTAATCATTACCTTCGGGCTTATGAGTAAAATGCAGCCCATTAATCTTCGTTCGTTTAAACTTAAAGCCAAACAAAAGAAAAATAGTATGCGCCGGTTTCTTTCCAAATTGGAAAGGGAAACACCAAAAGGCCTTGATAAAAAAATTGCTGTGCTCGAAAAAGAAGTATGGGCAGAAACAGATTGCTTGTCCTGTGCCAACTGTTGCAAAACGATGACACCGACCTTCACTAAACAGGATATGAAAAGAATATCGGCACATCTTAATATGACCATAGAGGCCTTTCAAAAAAAATGGCTGAAAAAAGAAAAGGGTGGAGAACGGGATTGGCTGAATAAAGTAGAGCCTTGTCAATGGCTTAATTTAAAAGACAACAAATGCAGTATTTACGAAGTACGTCCGGCAGACTGTGCAGGGTTTCCCCATTTGTCAAAAAAATTCAACGACTTTGTTCATATCCATAAGCAGAATGTTGAGTATTGTCCGGCAACGTATAGGCTGGTGGAGAAGATGATAGAGAGAGCCGGGAGCCTTTAGTCGGTAGTCAGGAGTCAGGAGTTAAGTTCACTACAATCAGTTATTCACTATTCACAATTAAAGAAAAACATCTTCAATAAAAAAATACTCCGCTTCTCCATTCCTTTGCAGCGTTATAGACAGTATATCATACGAAATCCATTTATGTCCGGGATTCAGGAATAAATATTCATCCGCTGCTTTTTGTAAATTCTTGAATTTCTTTTTTGTAACACTGTCTTCGGGGTGGCCACCAATAGGCGATGCTCTTCTGGCTTTTACTTCTACAAAGTGTAAAAATTTATCTTTTGTGGCAATGATGTCTATTTCATGGTAAGAATGGCGCCAGTTCCGGTGCAGCAGATCAAAGCCGTTTTCTTTCAACCACCGTGCTGCCATTTCTTCGCCTTCCTTTCCTAGTTCGTTATGCGAGGCCATGTAGTATCTTTACTTCAAATTAAAGAAGAAATTATTTATGCCGGGCATTTATCATTTAAAAGGAACAGTCAAGCACTATGATTGGGGAGGGTTTTCTTTTATTCCGGACTTATTAAAACAAGATAATAAAGCTAATAAAGCTAATAAACCATTTGCAGAATACTGGATGGGTACACATCCCCTTGGTATTTCTATGGTGCAAACAGGAGCAAGCACAGAAGAACCGTTAAGTGTATTGGCTGGCAAACTGCCTTATTTGTTTAAAGCACAGGATGTAAAAGAAATGCTTTCCATCCAGGCACATCCTTCTAAGGAAGCTGCAGAAATTGAATTTGCAAAGGAGAATGCAGCAGGCATACCGCCAGATGCACCCAACCGCAATTATAAAGATGATAATCATAAACCAGAAATGCTGGTGGCCCTTGGCGATTTTTGGTTGTTGCATGGGTTTAAACCGGTTGAAGAATTAGTTTATACATTATTAAATGTGGCAGAGCTCCGGGAATTGTTACCTGTTTTTAACCAGCATGGTTATGCCGGATTGTATAAACATGTAATGGAAATGCCGCAGGATGATGTGAACAGGATATTGCAACCACTTGTCAATAATATTGCAACTGTTTATAGCGATAGTAACCCGGATAAAAGTGATGAAGATTTTTGGGCAGCAAAGGCAGCGCAAACTTTTACCAAAAATCACAATCTTGATCGGGGAATTTTTTCTATCTATTTTTTCAACATCGTTCAGTTAAAAAAAGGAGAAGGGCTTTTTCAGGGAGCTGGGTTGCCGCATGCATATCTGGAAGGAAAATGTGTAGAGATAATGGCTAGTTCAGATAATGTATTACGTGGCGGCCTTACTACCAAGCATGTGGATGTAAAAGAATTGCTGAAACATGTAAAATGCGAAGCCACTTTCCCGGATATATTGCCTGGCGAAAAAATAAGCGATACCGAAAGAGTA
>JAYVKT010000554.1:0-8608 GCA_043768195.1 Chitinophagaceae bacterium
AGCCCAGACATACACTGTTGATGCAAAAGCGAATCCCCTGATTATTTTAAACGAAGCGGTACTGCTAAGCAGGGTTGGTCTTTTTAATGCCAATAATGCAACGAAGGCTGTTGTGACAAACACCATTAACCCTACCCAGAATTTTACTATGGATTACACATTCAGGTATAATTCAGCTAACAAGCCTGATTCGTCTTATGGTACCAGAACGCCGGGAGGGGCTGTAACGGCAGCAAAATATTTTTATCAATAAAGCGGAGGTGTTAATTCGTTTTTTCAAGAGGGGTTCCTTGTGTTATATTGCAGGGTGAGCCGCTATCATTCATATCTTAATTCTGCTGTTGCTATACTCTCTTTATATAAAGGGCAAGAGCCTTTTTCTAATTTTATTAAAAAATATTTTTCGCAGCATAAAAAATTTGGATCCAAAGACCGGCGGCAGGTAAGTCATTTATGTTACTGCTATTTCCGTTTGGGTAAGGCAGTAGTTGATGTGCCTGTAGAAGAAAGAGTTTTAATAGCCTTGTTTTTATGCTCTTATCAACCCAACGAAATACTTTCAGCATTAAAACCTGAATGGAATGGAAAGACGAGTCTTCCTCTTAGTGAAAAGTTATCCATTATTAACCCGTCTGCCGGACGGACAGGTTATTCGTTATTAATTACTGAAATTTTTCCCTGGCAAAACGAATTAAGTGAAGGAATAGATAAAGAAGCATTTTCCCTTTCGCACCTGGAGCAGCCGGATTTATTTCTTCGGTTAAGGCCGGGTAAAGAAACGGTTGTAAAAGATAAACTTACTAAAGGCGAAATAGTATTTCAAACAATTACTGACAGTTGTGTTGCATTATCCAATTCATCTAAGATTGATGAGTTGCTTGCTTTGGATAAAGAAGCGGTGGTACAGGATTATAGTTCGCAGAGGGTGGGAGAGTTTATGAAACTTGTCAACCCTGAACTGCTCAGACCGGGACTCCCGAAAAATCGGGACAGGCTGTCAAACGAGTTCAGGGTATGGGATTGCTGTGCTGCCAGTGGTGGTAAATCTATTATGGCAAAAGATGTGCTGGGCGATATTGAGTTAATGGTGTCTGATGTGAGGGAGCCTATTCTTCTTAATTTAGAAAACCGGTTTAAACAAGCCGGTATAAAAAACTACGAAAGCTTTGTTGCAGATTTAAGCAAACCATTGAGCATCTTCTTATCTACTTTTAACCTCATCATTGCCGATGTTCCCTGCACGGGCAGTGGCACCTGGAGCCGCACACCAGAACAGTTACATTATTTTGATGCCACAAGAATAGAAGAGTATGACACACTACAAAAAAAAATTATCAGTAATGCAATCCCTCAGTTAGAGCCGGGTGGTTATTTATTATATATCACCTGCTCTGTATTTAATAAAGAGAATGAAGAAATGGTTGAGTTGATTAAAGAAAAATTCCATTTTGAATTAATCAAAATGGAGCTGCTGAAAGGGTATGATAGAAAAGCTGACACCATGTTTGCCGCTTTGTTAAAGAAACCGTTATAGCCGTAATAACTCTGTAGTGCCAATTGTTTTTTGCCCGTTCAACACTTTAATATAGTATTTCCCTTTCGCCAACCGGCTTATATTTAATTCTATTATTTTTCTGCCCGTTCCTTTTGCATCTTGCAACTGCATTACTAACCTTCCCTTTGCATCATAAACAGATACAGGCATATTGGTTACAGTGTAGGGAGTTTGTACTACTAATGTAGCGGTGCTTCCAGAAACAAGGTTAGGCCACAGTGCCACTAATTCTTTGTTAGGATCGGTGCCGCCCGATACAGAACATACAGATGAAACATTAATAACAGTAGTGTCAATATAAACTGCGTAGAAAGTAGCTGCGGCTGTATCAATTATCTGGCGAATGCGATAAGAAAAACTGCCAGTAGTGCTGCTGGTAAGATCATTATTGAATTGATAAGTTCTGTTTGCTAATAATAACCCCGCCTGCGGATTTATTTCCCCCACTTTTGAATAAGCAAGTTCACCGGGGGCTTTTCTTTCTATTTCATATTTCATTGCCTGAACATCTTTGCTGCGCCAGCTAACAGTAATACGGCAGCCGCTTACTGTGGAGGAAGAAGTGGCGTATTCCACTAACAGATTAGAAAAAGCAAGTTTCATATTCGGTATGCCATAGCCAACCCTGTCATCGGGTGTGGTAAATTTGCTGCCCGCCTGCCGCAATGCCTGAATTATTTTCATGTTATTATATTCAGGAAAAGCCTGCCAAAGAATGGTGCCCAGGCCCGCCATATTAGGACAGGCGAATGAAGTGCCGTTAGATGTACCGACTGTATTAGCAGTAGTTTGCACTAAAGCAGCAACACCAACAGATGCCATATCCGGTTTTATCTGTCCGTCTGATGATGGGCCATAGCTTGAAAAGCCACCAACGTTTCCGGCAGCACTTACTGCACCCACAGCCACCACACTATCGCCATCAGCAGGGGTGATTAAAAACCGCCAGCTATTGCCACCTTCATTTCCAACAGCATTAAAAACAATTATCCCTTTTTTTGCAGCAAGGTCGGCACCGATGGCAGATATTGTTGTGTTGCCATTCATATTGCTGTAGGTATAGTTCAGCGCAGCATTATTAAAATCATAATAACCCAGAGAAGAAGACATTACATCTGCACCTGAACTGTCTGCTCTTTCTGCACCGCAAACCCAGTTAAATTCTTCAACCGGATATTCGCTGCTGTTATCTTCTGTTTGGTATAACCAGAAGCTGGCCTTAGGAGCTTTGCCAATAAACTGACCGGGAATGTTTGCTGCAATGGTAGAAAAACAATTCATACCGTGGCTCCCATCATTAGCAACGTTTTGCTCCCTGGCCACAAAATCCCAGGTGCCTAAAATTTGTCCGTTGATATTTACACTATCAAATGCCCGGAGTGTGGTATAGTTATTAAAACCATTATCTAAAACTGCAATCTGCATTCCCTGGCCTCGTAATCCAATATTGTGAAGAAACTCACCATTGTGAAGATGTATTTCGTTGTACGAATTAGTACCATAATTAAAAAAATCGGCAGCTACTCTTTCTGTTAGTTGTGGCGGCAGTTCAGTAATAATTTCTTCTAATTCAAATTTATTAAGGGAAGCTATTCCATTGTCAGGGGTTCTGGCAGCAATGCCATTTGTGCTTTGTACAAAAGGCAGTGCATTAATTGCTGTGATGGCAGCAGGGCTGCTCGTTTGTATGGTAACAGCATTCATCCACCGGGAAATATTAAGGACTGTAACATTGGATATGTTTCTTATCTGTGTAACATATGCGGGGGTTACTGGCAGGTCGGTACTATCAATAGCAATACTATAATTTGTTCTTCTGTCAACTGCCCGTTGCGATAAATAAGCAAGCGGTGAAGCAATAGTAAAAGGGGTGCCTCCTTTATTTTTTAACCTGACTATGTAGCGGGTAAACTGTGCCTGTGATTCACTCACTATCAGCAAGAGGAAGAGAGGTAAAAATTTTTTCATTTGCACAAGGGCTTTTTTGCCATCACCAAATTTACGTCAGTAGGACGGAATTAGTTGTGATCGATCATCCACTTCTTTATGCCAAAGCCGGCATAGTAAGGGCCGCCGGTGCCACCGGTATTAGGCTGATATTCCCACAATTCATACTCCCGGTAAACGAGGCCGATAGTTTTAGAATATTTTTCTACCGATCTTAACCGATAGGCATACGATCCGGCACTTGTTATCGGCACATTAAAGGCTTCATCAATTTGCTCAACGCTCCAGACGTTTGAATAGTTTATGCCCCGGTAAGTAAAAACGGGAGAGAAGCTGTCATAATAAAAATCCCAGTCGTCAATATTGTTATCAATGGTAAAATTAAATTTAGGCTGGTAGGGGCTTGTTGGTAAATACTTGTTGCCCTTCCAGCTAAAGTTTTCTTTTATTGGCAGGTGTATTTTAATAAACCGAAGGTTGTCTTCTATTAATTCTACCTGATCGGGCAATGGGGTAATAAAATACGTACCGGCATTTTGCCACGGAAGGGTTCCCAATGAATCTCTCAGGTACCGATATACACGATAACTCGGCCGGCCAAGGTTATCGGTAATTTGTGCATCCACTTGTTCCTTTACCTGGTAGCGGTGTGTTTCAATGGTTCTTCCAAAATTTGTAAAAACTAAAGAGTCTAAACGGTATGTAATATACTTGCCGGGTGTCACCTTTATGTAGTCGTTGATATTATCTGTAATAAATTCTTCTTTCTCATTACACGAAAAAAAAGAAGAGATGACAATAGTCAACAGGCTTAAACGGGAGATGGATAGAAGTCTCATAAGTGGTTTTCTTGTATTCACGGATACAACATTTGTTCGGTTATAAACTTGTTTATCAGGGTAATCGGATAATTAAAGCTACAAACAAAAAGCGGTGAAACATAGCTTCGCTTTTTAAAACGTATTCTTTCGGTCTTTATTGCCTGATAATCAGTCGGTAGTCTTTAGTCTTGAGTCAGTAGTCAGTGTCTTGACTGTTAGGGTTTTCCTCCTGACTCCAGACTCAAAACTCCTGACTCTCCTTCAATACTCCCGACTGTATTATCCCTCCGCCAATCACATCATCTCCCTCATAAAAAACGGCACTTTGCCCCGGTGCAATGCCTTTTACATTTTCGTAGAAACGGACTTTCATTGTTCCGGCTTCAGGATAAATGTTAGATAAGGCTCCTTTGTCTTTGTAGCGAATCTTGGTAGTGGCTTCCATACCGGGGGTAATGCTCTCGTATTTTATCAAATTTATTTTTCCAACGGTCATTTCATTTTGGTCAAGATCTTCTTCATCGCCCAGCACCACCGTATTGTTGTCAGGGTCAATCTTTGTAACAAAAACTGGTTTGCCAAAAGCAATGTCCAGGCCTTTACGTTGCCCAATGGTATAAAAAGGATAGCCTTTATGCTGACCCAGAATTTTTCCATGCTTGTCAATGAAGTTGCCACCGGCTACTCTTTCTTCTAACCCTTCCACTCTTCTTTTTAAGAAACCCCGGTAATCATTGTCAGGTACAAAACATATTTCATAGCTCTCACTTTTCTTAGCCAGTTCCGGATAGCCATAGTCCAATGCCATTTGGCGAATTTCTGTTTTGCGATAGGGTGCCAATGGTAACAACGTTCTGCTTAACAAGTCTTGTTGCAAACCCCATAGCACATAGCTTTGGTCTTTAGTATCATCAATGGCTTTGCTTACTACAAATCGTCCCCGTCCGGCAGTGCCATCCGGGCGGGCATTATCAAGCTGCCGGATCTTTGCATAGTGACCCGTCGCCATAAATTCACAACCTAATGCATCAGCTCTTTTTAATAAAGCCCGCCATTTAATATGTGTGTTGCAAAGCACACAGGGGTTGGGTGTTCTGCCGGCAATATATTCATCTACAAAATTCTCGATTACAAAATCGCCAAACTCTTCCCGTATATCTAAAATGTAATGGGCAAAGCCATGTTCTACGGCTGCCTGTCTTGCATCGTTGAAGCTGTCCACATTGCAACAGCCGGTTTCTTTTTTGCCACCGCCGCTGGCAGCATAGTCCCATGTTTTCATGGTAATGCCTACCACTTCGTAGCCTTCATCATTCAGCATAAGGGCTGCCACGGTACTGTCAATACCGCCACTCATGGCCACTAATACTTTCCCTTTTTTGCTCATTGGTGTATAAAAAAAACGAACTGCAAATATACAATAGGTTGCGGGGTTTGGGAGTTGCGAAAATGGGTAAAAATGTGGGGATGAGGAAAGGCTGAAACAGAATAATAAGGGGATTAGATAAATGCGAGGTCATTAAGGCCTGTGTTCGTCAGCCTTAATATAGATGACTTCTGTTTTTGTTCTTGATGTTTTAAGCAGTCGTTTTTTGTCTCGTTGCCTTTTTGTTTTTTGTCTGGCGTTTTTCTGATAATGCCCTTTTCGCTTTATCAGCTTTTATAAACTCACTAATTGCAAGTTGCTCTTTCTTCGTCAATGGCCTGGGGTCAACTACAAAGTCAACGTCAAGCGGTTCTTTTATAAGTCCCATAGTTTTTATTTTAAAAATATTTATTAATCAATTTTAAAGCTATCGGTGTTGTAATTACCATCAGGTGTCCACCAAAATGAACTGCACCTAAACTTTCAATGTAATGGTCAATTAATTTTGTTTTTGCTATAAAAGAAACATAGCCTTCTCCGCCACGTTGAAAGGAAAGTTTGCAGGCAAATGCAACTAAATTTCCCCGCACACCAAAGTAAGTTTTATGTTTTCCGATATTGAAAGAAGCACTTTCAATTAAGTGCATATAAACATGATCTGGTTTTACTTCTAAACTAATAACTCCCTGAATAATGGCTGGATTATTAGCAATTGTAAGTTTGTAAATATCCCGTTCAGGCACTTTAAATTCTTCTGTCCAGTTAAATCGCCACCCAGTTTTCCGGTTAATACTTTTTAGCTCTTCTTTCATTAGCAAAGAAATATCTGTCGGAAAGCTGTCCCCCGATTGAACATTTTCAATAGAATTTGTCAGCTTGTCTATTATAAAATCAAGCCCTGCTTTTTTTTGCTTTTTCACTTAATGAATTTACGAAATAACAAGGGTCTTGTCAAATGTTACTTGAAGTGATAGAGAGGTGTTATTGAGCCTGTTTTTTAATTTTTACACAGTTCATGTTGGCGGTAGTTTATTCAATCTTGAAATTTATGTTGTCCCTGTTTTGCCTATAGTATTTTAAGAGAACATTCTCTAAATCTTTATCTTTTTCCATCTCTGCATAGCATTCGTCTTTGACCTTAGCTAAATGAGCTTTGAAGTCGGTAAAGAGTTCCTTATTCCGATTAGATGATTTCTTTATGTACCTATTGAAGTTGCTAATGAATTTCGGGTTGCCATGTAAGTTTCTAAAAATTGCTTCAAAGCAAAAGGCTTCCAATACTGTGTAGTCCCGTATTGTTTGAAGTTCGGAAATGCCATTTATGCCAACGCAAATATGATAAGAAATGGCTGTATCTTTTTGTCTAATGTTGTCACATATGAAGAAACGAGAGGCAATTTTCATTAATTCAGAGACTGAAAAACTATGTGATTTGTTACTATTATTTCTTTCTCCGCTGGTTAAGAGAGTAAACTGTCGATAAAATGTGTCGGTTGTAATAGCATTACAAAAGTTTTTATTGATATGGATGCTGTCAAGGTTATTGTCAACTTTTATTAATGCAGTAAATATCTTGTTTATTATGTAGTCGAAACGAAATGAGTGTTTTCCTATGAAATCGGAAACTTCGTCATTTGGAAATTTATTAATTTTAGTCGAAGCCGTCTTACGTATCTTACCATCCAAAACATAACTACTTGTCTCTATATTGAAATATTTACAAAATTTACCTCTGTCAATTTGGTCTATGTAAAGTTTGCTATTGCAAGACAAAAGGCTTAATAAACTAACTATTATAAAGGTCTGTTTCAACATAAGGTGTCAAATTACTCACAACTCATAAATATACATAACACTGGTATAGTTTTATATTGAAAATCAAGCTATTTTATGCCAGCTATAGTTTTATAATAAAATTAATAATCAGGATAAAATACTTTTATCCTTGCTATAATATCGGACTTGAAAATGTAAGGAATGCATGGCTTGTTTCCTATAGCGAAACTCCGGTTCAGCTTAAAGCTCCCATTCCAGTTGCTCCCATTCTGATATTATAGAGACTTTTTGCTTTTGATTCACTAATTTCCCTCCTCTTAAAACCATTATATGAAGAAACTACTGCTTCTCATTTCATTATTCGCTATCCGTTCATCACTTGTTGCACAGGATTTAAAATACTATCTCCCTGATTCTGTTTCTTACAACCCAGCCATCCCCAAACCCAAAGATGTTATTTATCATGAAGTGGGAGAGTGGCATGTAACACATGACAGGTTGGTAAATTATATGAAAGCAGTGGCCACTGCCGCACCCGACAGGATAAAGCTGGAAACAATGGGGCTTACATATGAAAGCCGTCCACAGGTGTTATTAATTATTACATCACCCAAAAATCACCAGCGGTTAGAAGAAATAAGACAGCAACATATAAAGCTGGCAGACCCGGCACAATCTGCTTCCGTAAATCCCGACTTTTCCGGGATGCCGATCGTAGTTTGGATCGGTCATTCTATTCATGGCGATGAATCAAGCGGAGCAAATGCTTCTTTGCTAAGTGCATATTATTTAGCAGCAGCACAAGGAAAACAAATTGATGAGTTATTAGATAATGTGGTGATACTTTTTGATCCATCATTTAACCCTGATGGGTTACAACGTTTCTCCACCTGGGCCAACCAGCATAAGAGTAAAAATTTAGTTTCCGATCCCAACTCAAGAGAGTTTAATCAGGTATGGCCGGGTGGCCGTTTCAATCATTACTGGTTTGATCTTAACCGTGACTGGTTGCCTACGGTACATGTGGAAAGTCAGAACAGGGTGGCATGGTTTCAAAAATGGAAACCGAATATTTTAACCGACCATCATGAACAGGGAAGCAATGCTACTTTCTTTTTTCAACCGGGTGTGCCCTCAAGAGTA
>JAYVKT010000555.1:0-2939 GCA_043768195.1 Chitinophagaceae bacterium
GTAGGCAAATGTAAAACTACCGGGGTACTTCCTGTATTGATAACGATGTCACCTGTCTTTAAAAATTGTCTTTGTTTTAAAATGTCTATCTGGTCAAAGATGATGTCATCAAGGCTTTCTTCTTCATCATAATAAAAAGCCCTTACCCCCCAGCTAAGTGTTAGTTGATTTACTAATGATCTTTCTTTGGTAAAAATATACAACGGTGCTTTGGGCCGGTAACTGCTAAGTACAAATCCTGTGTAACCTGTTTGTGTCATACCAATCAGTGCATCAGCATTTACATCTTTTGCCAGTTTACAGGCATTGTAGCAAATAGCATCACTTAAAAAAGATGGAGAGTGGGGTTGTGGCACTAGCTCATCTTCCCGGTTGTAATGATAGCCGGATTTTTCTACTTCAATAATTATCTTTCGCATTGTTTCTACCACTAAGGTGGGGTGTTGCCCGGCAGCAGTTTCAGCACTTAGCATTACTGCATCGGCACCTTCTATTACTGCATTAGCCACATCGGTAATTTCGCTGCGGTTAGGCTTGTTCAGTTCTATCATGCTTTCCATCATCTGCGTAGCCACAATAACAGGCTTGGCTCTATGCAGGCACATCCGGATAATTTGTTTTTGCAGCAAGGGAATTTTTTCAACCGGTAACTCAACACCAAGATCGCCACGGGCAATCATCACGGCATCGGATTCTACTATAATATCCCGGAGGTTTTCCAATGCTTCCGGTTTCTCAATTTTAGCAATGATTTTTGTTTTGCTTTCCTTTTTTTCCAGCTTGCTTCTGAGTATCTGAAGGTCCTTTACACTCCTTACGAAAGACAGGGCAACCCAGTCTAATTTTTGCTCAATAATGTAATCAAGGTCTGCCAGATCTTTTTCTGTTAATGCCGGTAGCGAAATCTTTGTATCAGGAAGATTGATACCTTTTTTAGAAGAAAGCAGGCCACCCATTATTACTTCTACCTGCACATCATTATTCTTCAGAATTTTTGTAACCTTTACTTCCAGTCTTCCATCGTTTATCAGGATTGTATTTCCCACCGTTACGTCGGCATGCAAATCCGGGTACGAAACATATATCCTTTCTTTATTGCCAATAACTTTTTCGTTGGTAAAAGTGAGGATGTCGCCCGGTACAATTTCAATTTCACCGCCTTCAATTTCACCCACCCGCAACTTGGGGCCCTGCAGATCTCCCAGAATGGCAATATTAAAAGGCTCCGTTTTATTTATTTTACGGATATGCTCTATGATTTTTGTTTTGTCTTGATGGTTGCCATGAGAAAAATTTAGCCGGAAAACATTTACTCCGGCTTTTACCAATTCAAGCAGTTTGTCGTAAGTGTCACAAGCAGGGCCAACGGTTGCAACTATTTTTGTGCGATGGGTTTTATGCGCCAGGCCGGCTTCCCGATCCATTGATTCATGATAATACTTCTTTGAATGTTTGGCCATTATAGTTTACTATTTAGCTTGCCAGTATCTTAACAATTTTCATCCATTCCTCACTTATCTTTCCTTTATTCTTAACAGCATTTTCCAGTGGTATGTAGTGCATCTTATTATTCAGTATTCCTACAAAAACATTGTTCCTGCCTTCCATTAAAGATTCAACGGCATGGTAACCCATCCGGCTGGCAATAAGCCTGTCTATACAACTAGGGGAGCCCCCTCTTTGTATGTGTCCGAGAATGCAAACCCTGATTTCAGCATTGGGTAATTTTTTCTTTAGTGTTTTTTCTACTTCAGTAGCACCACCATAATCATCTCCTTCTGCTACTACAATCAGGTTTACTAATTTTTTGCGCCTCTCTTTTTCCAGCAAAGATGCAATCATGTCGTCCATGTCAGTTTTTCTTTCCGGTATCAATATGTTTTCAGCACCGGTAGCTATACCACTGTGCAGTGCAATATAACCGGCATCTCTTCCCATTACCTCAATAATAAAAATACGGTCATGGGCATCCATCGTATCCCTGATTTTATCAATGGCTTCAACGGCAGTATTTACCGCTGTATCAAAACCAATAGTAAAATCGGTGCCGATAATATCTTTATCAATAGTACCTGCCAAACCAATACAGGGAATATCAAACTCCTGACTAAACTTAACAGCACCCCTGAATGATCCATCGCCTCCAATTATAACAAGCCCGTTAATACCTCTTTTTTTCAGATTGTCGTAGGCTTTTTTACGGCCTTCGTATTCAAAAAACTCTTTGCAACGGGCTGTTTTTAAAATAGTACCACCACGTTGAATAATATTTGCTACCGATCTGGATTCCATCCGGTAAATATCATCTTCGATAAGACCCTGGTAGCCACGCATAATGCCGTAAATTTCAAGACCATGATAATTTCCGGTACGAACAACAGCCCTGATGGCCGCATTCATGCCCGGCGAGTCACCACCTGATGTCAACACGCCGATTTTAGTTACTTTTTTTTCCATTCTGTCGTTTGTGCAAGTCAAAAATAGGTATTTGTTTTGAATGTGTACTTATAACACACTAACGTATGTTTGCTTTTTCGAAGCGAATATAACCCGAGTTATTCTGTTTTCGTTAACAGTAATACCCAATAGCCCGGATATGCATCAGAGAATAACTGTTTTATGTTGTGACTAAATTGATGTTATGCGAAAATTAATTTTCTTCTTTATTTTATTTTTTTCTGCAAACTGTTATGCACAAACAGATACTTCTAAATGGTTCAGGGCATTTCCTATAACCGATTATATGGCAGATATAAACGATACCGTTAAAGTGGTGCAGTTGCAAATGCCTGATGGATATTCTTTAAAAGATAAGCAACTGGGAGTAATCTGGGGAGTGTATGATGGCTCAAGAGATGCAGCCGTAGAAAAGGGATTTGGCAAGTGCAATCTTATTAAAGGGGATTATTATTATTTCACCATAAGCAATAATAAGAGTG
>JAYVKT010000556.1:0-3794 GCA_043768195.1 Chitinophagaceae bacterium
GATTGATGATATCAAACAACCTTTGATAAAGACGAAACTCATCATCGGGCAATGTTACTTTGGCAAAAAGCAGGCATTTAGTAAACAGGTAATCAGAGACGGTAAGATTTTGAAACATGTCTTTTTGCTGCAAAAATTCTTTCTGTTGTTTGAATCGTTCCGCCATAAAGAATAACTCCAGTGGAAACGCATATTGTCCGGGATTTTCATAAAATTTAGGCAGGAAGGGGTTGTCAGCAAACTCTTCTAATATCAATCTCGCATTATAATGCTTTGCCAGCAGGTGTGCTAAGGTTGTTTTACCGGCGCCAATATTTCCTTCTATGGTGATGAAATTATATTTCATGTAAGTGAATAGTCAGTAAGTGAATGGTGAATGTCTGCAGTTATTAGAAGTCGCAAAATAGGCTAAATGCAAAGGCATAGAATTAATGGCAACAGATTGTGGAAAAAATCAGGAATACTTTTTTACTTCCAGTTCGTCTGTGCATTCAATCAACAATTCAGTGACAGTTTTACCTAATACCGGGTGTATTATATCCGGTGCTATCTCTGCCAATGGCAACAAGGCAAACCTGCGGTGCTGCATTTCAGGATGCGGCAGCCGCAGAAATTGATAATTGTGTTTTTCATTATTAAAAAGCAGAATGTCTATATCAATAATCCGTGGGCCATATTTTTCTTCCCGCACACGGCCCATCAGCTTTTCTACTTTTAATATGCGGCGGATCAATTGCCGTGCAGTTAAAACAGTTATTATTTCCAGTGCCTGGTTGAGAAATGCCGGTTGATCGGTGTTGCCCCAGGCCGCAGTTTCATAAAGTGATGAGGCAGCAGTTATTTTGCCACATTGAAGAGAAAGCAGATCCCTGGCTATGGCCAGTTGTTGTTTGCTGTCGCCTATATTACCGCCAGTAAGCAAGTATGCCTTATTCATCGTGGTTCAAATATCTTTATTTTCAGATTTTATCAGGCAATTGATTTGTATTGTTTTTTCATTCAGTAATTAAATACATTTGCCCACCAACATGAAATCTGCAAAAAAACCTTATAGTCAGACAATGGCCCTTTGGGCAATTACCCGTGCCAGCTTTAAAGCTATATTCAGCAACCCGAGTGCCATTATATTCAGTATTCTTTTTCCCATCATTTTTACGTTGATTTTTGGTGCTTTTGGCAGTAGCGGCGGGGTCAGTTACCGGATTGCTTTAACACCGGGCAGCGATACTTCTGAGGGGTTTTATACCGGATTAAAAAAAATACCCGGTGTAAAGATTATTCAATTCCCTGATACCGTTTTACGAAATAAAGCACTCTATAAAGGAAAGCTGACGGCCATTCTGGACATTCAAAGCCAAATTGATTCAGCGGACAAAGCACATTATAAGATAGGAATACGATCCACCACTGCCAGCATCAATACTGTTTATTCCTTTCGGGCCGCATTAGACCTGGTAAAGCTGCAATTAGAGAAGATGATGAATGAGGATGCCGAAAATTTTGTAACCATCGAAGACCCCATACCCGAAGTGGTAAGAAAATACCGGCAAATAGATTTTATACTGCCGGGGCAAATAGGCTTTTCTATTTTATTCTCTACCTTATTTGGTGTTGCCTTTACTTTTTTTGGTTTAAGGGAACAATTAGTACTGAAACGTTTTTACGCATCACCGGTAAGTAAAATGAATGTTTTGCTGGGCATAGGTATGAGCCGGTTATTTTTTCAACTGCTTAGTGTCGTGGTATTGATATTGTTCGGGCATTTTGCTTTGAATTTTACTTTGCACAATGGCATTTTTACTTTTCTTGAAATTATTGGCATGACCATCATCATGCTTTTTTTACTGATGGGGGTGGGGCTTATTTTTAGCAGTATTGCAAAAAGCGATACATCTATCCCGTTGCTGATAAACCTGTTTGGCTTCCCGCAAATGATGTTGTCCGGTACATTCTTTCCCATTGAAGTTTTTCCAAAATGGCTGCAGGAAATATGCCGGGTGCTGCCATTAACACAGTTCAACGACAGCATCCGCAAAATATCATTTGAAGGGTTACACATTTTTGATTGCTGGAAAGAAATAGGAATACTGGGGATATGGATGGTGATAATTTATATCATTGCGGCAAGAGTAATTAAGTGGGAATAGCTCCTATCAACACTAACATCATTTTTTTGTGAGAATAATCAAACTTGGCATAATCAGTCTTATTGTTTTCTTCCTTATCATTACGGGCTTCTCTCTTTTTATTCCTTCTCATATCCGTATTTCAAAAGCAATTGACATTAACGCCAATAAAGATTCTGTAGTTGGTCAGCTTAATAACCCGGTGAACTGGAAGAAATGGTATCCCGGTGCAGATACATTAGATCTTCTTTTTATAGAAGGTAAAGTAAAAGGGATTGTTACAGGCTATTTGCAGGGGTTAATAATTATAAATATAAGTGACAGTTCAGTTAGCATGATTAATGCCGGCCCCAATTCTAAAAAAGGTGAATCTGGCTGGAATATTTTTGATGGAGACAAACCCAACACCGTTACCGTACAATGGTACATGGATTTTCATCTTCGCTGGTATCCCTGGGAAAAATTCTCCAGCCTGTTATTGGAAAAAAGATACGGCCCAATGATGGAGCAGGGGCTTGACAAATTGAAAAGCTTGCTGGAAAAGTAAAAGCAACTTCAGTATTTATCTAACACATTTTTTGCCGCTTTTTGCGGAGTACCGCCGGTTTGTTGCAACTATTTGCCACTTTGTGCAACATTTTTGTTTATTAATTGTCTAAGATGCTTAACTTGTTTTCGTCTTTTTCTCTGGACAAGTAAGACCAATTCCAATTTTAAGAACTTAAAAACTGCTAACAATGAATCAACTTCAACGGTTATGGCTTTGGAAGTGCAAAAGTATTTCCTTTGTTATTTTATTGCAGCTATTTGCATTAGCTGCTACTGCTCAAATTAAAATTAGTGGAAAAGTAACGGGGCCGGATGGAAAAGGAATTCCATCTGTATCTGTTACAATTCGTAACACCACAGTTGGTACTGCTACAGATGCTGAAGGTATGTACAGCATCAATACTGACTTGAAACCCGGTTCTTACACTATCGATTTCACAGGTATAGGGTTTAGAAGCAAAGAACAATCACTAAATGTTGGCAGTGGAGCCACTTACACATCTGATGCACAGTTAGCAGAAGATGCATTGAAAATGGATGAAGTAGTGGTGATCGGCTCTTCCTTAAAACAGTCAAGAAAACAGTTAGGTAATACTGTTAACTCGGTAAATGCAAAACAACTTGCCAACACCGGATCGGGCAATCTTTCCGCAGCATTGCAGGGCAAGGTTCCCGGGGCACAGATTACACAAACCTCCGGAGATCCATCCGGCGGTATCTCGATCCGCATGCGGGGCACCAGTACTATCAAAGGTTCGTCAGAGCCGCTATATGTTATTGATGGTGTAATAGTAAGTAATGCTACTACCAATGTTACCAACCTGAATGTTCCTGCAGGCGCAAGTGCCGAAATAGGTACCAACCGGTTGGCAGATATTAACCCTAATGATATTGAAAAAATTGATGTTATTCCCGGCGCATCTGCCTCAGCCATTTATGGTTCCAGGGCAAGTAATGGAGTTGTATTAATTACAACCAAAACAGGAAAATCTGGTCAGTTGAAAATTGATTTCAGTACCAGTGTTATTTCCAATTCCTTACGGAAAAAAGTTTACATCACTACTCATGGAAAGCAATACGGATATGCTGCCCTCCGGCTTGGTAATATCAGTAATGCTG
>JAYVKT010000557.1:0-14945 GCA_043768195.1 Chitinophagaceae bacterium
CTCACCTTCAGACATGGGGTTATCCATGCTTATGTGGCGGGATGATATATTAAGGGTGGCCGATACCTCTTCAATGTCCATTTCCAATAAATCAGCTATTTCTTCAGCCGAAGGCTCTCTTTCAAACTGCTGCTCCAAAAGGGAAAAAGCTTTTTGGACACGGTTTGTCAACCCCACTTTATTCAGCGGTAAACGAACAATACGGGACTGTTCGGCCAATGACTGTAAAATACTCTGGCGAATCCACCAAACAGCGTAGGAAATGAACTTGAAACCACGGGTTTCATCAAAACGCTGGGCAGCTTTTATCAAGCCTACATTTCCTTCGTTGATTAAATCGGGAAGAGATAAACCCTGGTTTTGGTATTGTTTTGCAACGGACACGACAAAACGAAGATTGGCTTTTGTCAAACGGTCTAATGCCTTTTGATCTCCCTGTTTAATGAGGGTCGCTAGTTTAACCTCTTCTTCGGATGAAATAAGTTCGACTTTACCGATTTCCTGGAGATACTTTTCCAGACTTTGAGATTCACGATTAGTAATAGACTTCGTGATTTTGAGTTGTCTCATGCTCATAGGTATGGTTTTAAGAATGGTGTATTTTAAGGGTTTAAGAATTATAAAGCTTGTCACTTAATGACTCTAAAAATACCCACCACAATGTCCGTCGTTGTCCAGAAAGTATTGAACGTCAAGGCAATTTAAGTAAATCGCCAATATGTGCCAAATTTATTTTGACAACATCTTAACGTTTTTGCCTGCGATTTATTTTAGCCGTTTAGGGTTTGCTTATAAAAGGGGGAAAAATAAATTGCAAAATGTTTTGTTGCAATCATTATTTCTCTATTATTGCAACAGTCGCTGTGTTTTTGGCGCATGAAGAATGAGTAAACAATTATACACTTTAGAATTTCCGGTCCGTTGCTCGCCATCTATTCTGTTCGAATTTCTTTCCACACCCGCAGGGCTTGGTGAATGGTTCGCTGATAAGGTTGATGAAAGGGACAATGTCTATTATTTTGGTTGGAACGGCACTTTTGAAAAAGCTGATTTGCTGGAAAGTGAGCAGGATAAGTTTATCCGCTTTCACTGGCAGGCTGCTCCCAAAGAAGAGTATTTTGAGTTTAAGATTGAAAAATCTGAAATAACCAACCAGACAATTTTGATAATAAAAGACTTTGCTGAAAAGAAAGACATCAAAGATCAGAGCAGGTTATGGGATTACCAGGTAAAAGAACTCTTTCACCGTCTCGGTAACTAATCAGCCATTATTTTAATCAGTTGTTTGAAAGAACCCAGCAGGGTTTCTTCAGCATCATTCCAGTGGTGAAGTGGGATTTTATGTGCCAGTTTAATAAACTTATTATTGGACAAACTATTTTCAAAATCAATTTTAGTCATTGTTTCC
Organism: Chitinophagaceae bacterium; assembly: GCA_043768195.1. Lineage (GTDB taxonomy): Bacteria > Bacteroidota > Bacteroidia > Chitinophagales > Chitinophagaceae > JJ008. The sequence continues at coordinate 1,409 of JAYVKT010000557.1, forward strand.
AACAGCCTGTAATTAGTGTTTTCAAAATGGTGTTCCCATTCATTTTCACTGACGCTGCAATAAAATCCCTTTTCCTGAAGTATTTGAAAAGAACCGGATAATTTTTTTTCCATTTGCTTTTTATAGTTGCCCGAAAGGTGAAGTGTAATACTGAAAAAATTTCCCCACCAGAACATTGTTCGTATGGCACAGATCGCAGTATTGCTAAAAACCCTTGGAAAATCAAGCATCAGATAAGGCAGGCCGTTATAGTTTTCCCCTCTGGAAATTTTCGGCGATGAACGAAGTACTTCATCCGGTATTTTTCCCGAACAGCTTTGTAAATATTGCTGCTGCTGTACCTGCAAGCCTGCCAATAAATCTTTTACTTTTTGAAGAATTGCATTCTTTGTTAAAATGAGTTCAGCATTTAGAACCAGTTCCATCTCCTTTTGCGAAAGCCTTATTTTTGCTGCATCCATATATTAAAGATAAGTGTTCAAAAAACTTGATAAGCTCATTGTTAAGGCCTTTATAGGCCCTTTCATCGCAACGTTCTTTATTACGCTGCTGGTGCTGGTGATGCAGTTTTTCTGGCTGTACATTGATGATTTTGTAGGGAAAGGGATTGACACAAAAATTATATTTGAGTTTATCCTTTACCAAAGTGCTGTGCTGGTACCATTAGCTTTGCCGTTGGCTATCCTTCTTTCTTCCTTAATGACATTTGGAAACCTGGGTGAAAGCTTTGAGCTGGTAGCTATTAAATCTGCGGGTATATCATTGCTCAGGTTTATGCGGCCACTTTTTTTTGTTTGCATCCTGTTGGCCGGGGTAGCTTTTGCTTTTTCTAATTATGTAATACCTGTTGCCAATTTAAAATCAAGGACACTGTTAACCGATATTGTGTTTGCCAAACCGGCATTTGATTTAAAGGAAGGTGTTTTTTATGATAAGATTCCAAATTTTGCTATTAAAATTGGAAAGAAAGAAGCAAATGACAGTATAGTGCAGGATGTAATTATTTATGAACAGGGCAATCCGCTGCAGGATAATTTCATCATTGCAAAAACGGCGGTAATGAGGGTGACAGAGAACAAAAGATTTCTTGAGTTTAACCTGAAAAATGGCTGGCGATACCAGGAACGGGGCAACTATTATGATCCTAATAACTCAGAATTTATACGAATTGGGTTTAAAGAGTACAAAAAACAGTTTGATCTCAGCACTTTGGGTTTTAGCAACCGTACTGCAGACAGTGTGAATAAGAATAATGAGAGAATGTACAGTATGCGGCAACTGGAAAAAACGATTGATTCACTGGAGAGAAATAATAAGCAGCTAAAAGAGCAGACCGAAAAAGAAATGCTACAGCAATTTCGATTTTTAGGCTTGTTAGATACTGCATGGTCAAAAGACTCTTTACCGGATATTAGTAAGATGAAAGCTGTTAAAAGCTTTGATGAGTTGTTACCAGATTCCGCTAGAATAAATGTCAATCAAAACATAAAGAATATTGCCGGATCTGTCCGGCTAAGCAGCGAATCTTTGATAAGTGTCGTAAAGGATAAAGAAAGAAACCTGCGCAAACATAAAATTGAGTGGCATCGTAAAATTGTTCTTTCACTGGCCTGCCTTATTTTATTCATGATTGGTGCCCCGCTGGGCTCTATCATCCGGAAAGGTGGGTTGGGAACACCCCTGATATTTGCAATTATCTTTTTTATGGTGTTTTATTTTACCAGTACAGCAGGCGAAAAAATGGCCAAAGAAAACACCTTAAGCCCTTTTGGCGGCATGTGGCTGGCTACTTTTATACTTTTGCCAGTAGGTCTGTTTCTGATTTACAAGGCTATGCAAGACTCACAGCTTTTCAATAAAGATGTGTATAAGAGAATTGGCAGAGCAATCAGGCAATTATTTCAAAATGGGGTAGAAAATAGACAGCCAAACACCCGAACTGGTAAGAAGTAGAAAAATCACCCTTTTGTGGTATAGGTGGTTTCAAGGCAAAAGCCGAGTTTTAATCTAATATTATCCGTTTACTCAGTCATCGTTGCCATTTACTAAGTCGGTATACTTTAACCCGTAACTAATACCGATTTTTATTGTACAATAGATTGTTTGGTTTCAACTTTAAAAACAACTAAAATGAGATCTGTAAAAAAGCTATTCTGCACACAAAGTCTGTTGCGCAAAATCACAATTGGAGTGGTGCTGTTTTTTTGCACAGGTACCTGCTTTTTAAATGCACAGGATGTAATGAAAGTGCAAAACGGAGCAGTAATAACTGTACAGAACGGTGCTGATATGGTGCTATTGGGTGGAATTTCGTTGGACAATGGAAGCATCTTGAATAATAACGGAACAATCTGGTTGAAACAAAATGGAGTTTCGGGTGCCGCCGACTGGAAGGATAATACAGTGGCCGGTTATAACCATGGTACAGGAACTGTAGTTTTTAATGGTAGCGGTGGCCATATATTGAATTCAAAAAATATTTTTGAACGAATTAATGTTGATGCCAGCGGTCATATTACATTAGCCAGCGATATTAATACAAATAAATTGTACCTGATTAATGGGAAAGTGAATACTACACTATCTTTCAAAACGATCATTCTTAATACCACACAGTTAGCTGTGCAAGCTGATGCGGCTAATACAAACTTTTCTAATAGTTGGCTAAATGGAAATTTGCGTAGATATATTTCCCCGGCTACTGTCAATAATTATATTTTTCCGGTTGGAAATGCAACCAGGGTAAACAGGGCGGAGATAGATAATTTAACGAACACCCCGCTAACTAACCTGTCATATATCGATGCTTCTTTTGGCCCTAAGCCGGGTAGTGATGCCGGGTTGATGGCCACAGAAAGCGGTCAGTCCTATGTTACAGTATCTAATGACGGCGTTTGGTATCTGACCCCAGATATTCAACCTTCATCAGGAAAATATGATGTGCTGCTTTATTTAAATGGTTTTTCGGGACTGTCTGATAATGCGTTTGCTATCATTAAAAGACCTGATGCATCATCTAATGCAGCCGATTGGACGGTGCCTGCAGGAAGTTTATTACCTGCCAATAATCAACCTGGCCGACTGGTCTCTTCAGGGTATGCAAGAAGAAACAATATTGGCAGTTTTAGTCAATATGGAATTGGCAATTTTTTATATGCACTACCTGTTACATTGCTCAGTTTTGATGCAAACAGATTGAGTAAGCTTAAAGTGCAGGTAAAATGGCAAACTGTTACGGAAATAAATAATCTTGGATTTGATGTCGAAAGAAGATTAGATGGAGAAACTGCCTTTAGCAAAATTGGTTTTACGCCAACACTTGCTCCAAACGGTAACAGTAACTCTGCTCTTAATTATAACTTTACTGATGCTAATGGATTTGCCGGAATTAGTTACTACCGGTTAAAACAGATAGACTGGGATAGCCGGTTTGTGTACACACATATTAAAGCAGTAAAGGGAGTAGGCGATACACAAGTTAGTGTGCTGCTATATCCTAATCCAAACTATGGACAATTTACCATAAGGCTGGATGGTGTTATTGGAACATTTGATGCGTTTGTCAGTGATATAAATGGAAAGGTAGTGAGGCAGCTCAAGCTAACTAAAAACAGCAATATAAGTATTACAGGCCTTAGTGCCGGAACATATATCATCCGCATTCCTGAAGTTTTTGGACACGGGGAATCATTTAGTGAAAAAATACTCGTTATCAAGTAACTACCATTAAACCTGTCTTTTGTTATTTTTGCCCTTACCGCTCATATGGTAAGGGCATTTTATTTATATATATATTAGCAATTCAAAAACAAACTTCTATGCGGGTATTATTGATAATCTGTTTATCATTTTTTTTATTTAGTTGCAATTCATCTTCCAAAAAAAATCCTGACAAGGCAATAGATGATACGGCCCGGATGGAGAATCCTGTTACTACGGTAACTATTGCACCTGTTAAAATATCAGCAACAGATATACCGGCTGCTATTAAAGTAAATGGCAAAGTGCAGGAGGCCTGGACATGGACTGATAATCTGGGAGAGAATATTCTCATAACATCATATGTCGGGCCGTATGATGATAAAAGGAAAAACGAGTTCGGTGAAGAGGGGCAAACAGCAGAATTGCATGCAGCTCTATTTTTAAAAAAAGTGGAACAGTATGATAATAAATGGATGCTGAATGATGAAGAAAGGGCTTGCCCCTTCGATATTACCTGTGGTTTTATTCCTAACTCAACAACGATTACAGATATTGATAAAGACGGGTTTGCAGAGGTGAAGCTTCAGTACACTGTTGCCTGCAGAAGCGATGTTTCTCCGGCTGCAATGAAGATAATACTGTATGAAAATGGGGAGAAATATTCCTTAAACGGTTTAATGTGGCTTCCATACAGCCCGGATCTTAAATATGATGTAACAGAGAAAGATGTGAATCTTGAAAGTGCTACAAAGTTGAAAGAGGAATCGGCAGAGATGCTACGAACTTTTGGCCGCTATCAAAGCGAAAAAGAATTTGCAACAGCACCACCCGAATTTCTTGCATTTGCCCGCAGCGAATGGCTGAAGTATAATAAAGAAAAAATGGGGGAATAAGTTTATTAATTGAAAGCAGCACAACAAAATCTTAATGTTCAGAAATGGGTAGCAGTAGTTTCTATAATCCTGCTCTCCATAAAACTTATTGCCTATTACACCACACATTCCGTGGCTATTCTTACTGATGCATTGGAGAGTATTGTTAATGTAGCCGCCGGATTTATAGGATTATACAGTCTGTATGTGGCTGCCAAACCCCGTGATAAAGATCATCCTTATGGTCATGGAAAGGCTGAGTTTCTTTCAGCGGCTGTGGAGGGTACATTAATAGGTAGTGCCGGTGCTATCATTTTATATAAGGCTATTCAAAATATTATTAATCCTGCCGATCTTCATAAAATTGATTATGGAATATGGCTGGTGGCAGCAACAGCCCTTGTAAATTTTAGTATGGCATATTTCTGTCTCCATACCGGAAAGAAAAACAATTCGATTGCATTGGTGGCAAGCGGCAAACATTTGCAAACCGATGCTTTGTCAACTGTTGGAATTATCGCTGGCCTTGTTCTTCTTTATTTTACGGGGTATAAATGGATTGACAGTAGTGTAGCCATCCTGTTTGGTGTTTATATAATCTTCACCGGCTACAGCATATTGCGGCGGTCTATTGCAGGAATTATGGATGAAGCAGATACCAAATTGCTGACAAGGCTGGTGCAGATATTAAATGCAAACAGAAGGGAAAACTGGATTGACCTGCACAACCTGCGGGTAATAAAATATGGTAGTGTACTGCATATAGACTGTCACCTGACAGTGCCCTGGTACCTGAATGTTCATGAAGCTCACCATGAAATAGATGCTTTAGCAGAACTTGTTCGTAAGGAATTTGGAGAATCACTTGAACTATTTGTTCATTCCGATGGTTGCCTGACTTTTCAATGTAAAATATGTGAGAAAACTAATTGCAACGAAAGACAACATAAATTTGTGCATACAATTCAATGGACACTTGAAAATATTTCGCAGAATAAAAAGCATGGATTAAAATGAAAACAACAACAACCTGGAAAGTAAAACATGAGTTTGAAAGCCGGCAAGAGCAAAATTCAGTTCAGCTGGATGGAAATAAGAAAAATGGTTTTAGCCCCAAAGCCCTTTTGCTTTCAGGGCTTGCCGCTTGCTCTGGTATTGATGTGGTGGATATTTTAGAAAAAATGAGGGTTGAATTTTCAGGGTTTGTTATTGACACAGAAGCTGAGCAAACGGAAGATCATCCTAAGGTATTTAAAAGTATTAAGATTACATACCGCATAAAAACCGATGTAGTAAACCGGGATAAAGTAAAAAAAGCCATTGATTTGTCACTGGAAAAATATTGTGGCGTTGCAGCTATGCTCAAAAAAAATTCACCTGTCGGTTATGTAATCGTCATTGAATAATATATTTTTAATCTATGCTTTCAAAAAAATCTCAATATGCTTTTAAGGCACTAACTTATCTGGCAATTAAATATGACAATGGGCCTGTTTTAATATCAGAAATATCACGGAAAAAGAAAATTCCACTTAAGTTTCTGGAAAATATTTTGTTGGAACTGAAAAAGGCCGGCATGCTTGATAGTAAAAAAGGAAAAGGAGGCGGATATTTTTTAAAGAAAGATCCTTCTAAAATTAAAGTGGCTGATGTAATACGACTGGTGAATGGCCCGATAGCAATGCTACCCTGTGTTAGTCTCTACTTCTATGAACGCTGTAAAAATTGTGATGAAAAACATTGCGGTCTTCATGATATGATGATCGAAGTACGGGATGCCTCACTTAATATTCTCGAAAACAGGACACTGGCAGATTTACTTGTTTAAAGTAATTGTTTTACTGACAATTGTTGGAAATAACAGTATTTTATAAGTCTACTTAATTGGTAGGATAATAATTTTACCCTATTTTCGCAGCTTATTAAACTCTGTTAGTATGTCACTACGTCTTGGAGACACTGCTCCCAACTTTACTGCAAAGACTTCTCCTGGGGAAATTGGTTTCTATAAAAACTTTTCTAAAGCAGAAAAATTGTGAAACCCTATTTAAGATATACTCCCCAGCCTGATGTTAAATAAAGAAACGATACAAGAAATTGAAGCAGCCCCTTTAGCTGAGAGTCTTGCACTTATAACCTCGCTATTTCCGGGGAAAGTAATCTTTTCATCTTCGCTTGGCCAGGAAGATCAGGTGATAACGGATGTAATTTTCAGGAATCATATTCCAGTTAAAGTCTTTACGATAGATACCGGGAGGTTATTTAATGAGACGTATGCGTTGCTGGATAAAACTACTGTTCGGTATAAACAGCCAATACAGATTTATTTTCCGGAAGCGTCGGCTGTTGAAGAGTTCGTCTCATTGAAAGGAATTAATAGCTTTTATGAATCTGTTGAAAACAGGAAGGAATGTTGCAATATCCGGAAAGTAAAACCATTGAACAGGGCATTGCAAGATGCGAAAGTTTGGATAACAGGCTTGCGGGCAGAACAGTCAGGCAACAGAAAAAATATGCCGATGATTGAATGGGATGAGCAGCGGCAGTTATATAAATTTAATCCGCTTATCAACATGAGTAATGATGAAATGATTGCTTATATCAAAAAAAATAGTGTGCCGTATAATATGTTGCATGATAGAGGATTTATCAGTATTGGTTGTGCCCCTTGCACAAGAGCCATTGAGCCCGGTGAAGATGCAAGGGCTGGCCGCTGGTGGTGGGAAACCAGTCAGAAGGAATGCGGACTTCATCAGGTGGCAGTAAAATAAATATACTATGAGTAATAACGTATTTCCAAGGGAGCTGGAGCATGAAGCAATTTATATTATGCGGGAGGTAGCAGCACAGTTTGGGAAGCCGGTCATTTTATTTTCAGGTGGTAAAGATTCTATTACATTGGTGCGGCTGGCGCAGAAAGCATTTTACCCCGGTAAAATCCCCTTCCCCTTATTACATATTGATACAGGGCATAATTTTCCTGAAACAATTGAATTCCGTGACTGGCTTGTAAGAGAGACAGGTGCTGAGTTAATCGTAAAGTATGTTCAGGATACTATTAACAAGGGAAGAGTGGAGGAAGAAACAGGAAAATATGCAGGCCGGAATGTGTTACAAACACAAACGTTGCTTGATGCCATAGAAGAATTAAAACTGGATGCTTGTATTGGTGGGGCAAGAAGAGATGAGGAAAAAGCAAGGGCCAAGGAAAGAATATTTTCTGTTCGTGATGCTTTTGGTCAGTGGGATTCAAAAAAGCAGCGTCCCGAATTATTTGGGATCCTAAATGGAAGAATTAGTATGGGGGAAAATGTACGGGTGTTTCCCATTTCTAACTGGACAGAACTGGATGTTTGGAATTATATACGGGAAGAAAAATTAAGCATCCCATCTATTTATTTTTCTCATGAAAGAGAAGTGATAAAAAGGGATGGAATGTTCTGGCCATACTCTGAATATCTGAATACAAGTGCTGACGAAATCCCTTTTACAACTAAGGTTCGTTTCAGAACCGTAGGAGATATGACCTGTACCGCTGCAGTACTTTCTGATGCGGATAAATTAGATCAGGTAATTGATGAAATACTTGCTGCCACTATATCAGAAAGAGGCGCAAGGATAGATGATAAACGTTCAGAAGCGGCAATGGAAAAAAGAAAAAAGGAAGGTTATTTCTGACAACTAATGCAATCAGCCGCTGCAATATCAACAATCGGAGAGCTGGAGTTAGGGCAAAACCGAACCGGCAATGCCATATTGGTCGGCAGTAGTATTTCTATACTTAATACACTTCGTTTTATTGGAGTAAACGAGAGAAAGCCGGTAACTGTGTTTGCCCCTGAAGCCAGGGTGGATTTGGAATTATTCTGTGACGCAAATAAACATATTAACCTGGTTAAGGAAGATTTTGCTGCAGATTTCCTTGGCCGGAAGGGGCGAATAATGATTGTGCAAGAATACCTTTTAGAGCCTGTTATATTTTTTGAGGATGAGACCGGAGTTTATAGCAGAGTGAAACAGTTTTTGAATAAGGGAAGCAGCAATGAAGAAAAAAAATGGAAAGGAGTTGCCACCAAACTTATAATTGCATTTGCGCTGATGGTGCTTGGACATATAATTATTCCCTATCTGCCATTGCCGTCATTTAGTCAGGTTCTTGAAAACCTAAGACCCTACTTCGACCAGCAGTTTTTATTTTTTATTCTCACCGGATTTCTTGCACAGATGGTTGATGGGGTGCTAAGCATGGGTTATGGGGTTACATCCGCCACCTGTTTAATGAGTTTTGGAATGAGTCCTGTATCTGTAAGTGCCGCCATTCACACATCCGAAATTTTCACCAGCGGCATTTCGGGGTACAGCCATTATAAGTTTGGTAATGTAAACAAGAAAATGTTCAGGGCCTTGGTTGTTCCGGGAGTTGTCGGTGCTATACTTGGAGCTCTGCTTCTCGTATTTCTTGGAGAGAAAGCAGGTAACTTGTTGATGCCATTAGTCGCTATCTACGCCATGTTTTTAGGATTAAAAATTTTGATTAAAGCATTTAGTATAAATCAAAAAAAGCAAAAGGTAAAAAGGATTGGCTGGTTAGCAGGTGCAGGGGGATTTCTTGATTCATTTGGAGGTGGGGGATGGGGCCCAATTGTTACCAGCACATTAGTAGCGAAAGGAAAAAATCCTAAATACACAGTTGGCTCAGTAAGCCTCACAGAATTCTTCATAACATTAGCAAGTGCAACCACTTTTTTTATGACGGTGGGTGTAAGTCATTGGAATGTTGTATTAGGATTATTGATTGGCGGTGCCATAGCAGCTCCATTCGCCGCAAAACTGGCAGGGATGCTCCCCAGGAAAATGATGATGATTGCAGTTGGTATTATGGTTATGATTTGGTGTTTAAGAATGATTATTAAAAGTGTACTTTAAAATTTGTTTATGGATATCTTAAGAATTACAACAGCAGGAAGTGTGGATGATGGCAAAAGCACCTTAATTGGAAGGCTATTATACGATACCCGCAGCATTGCTAATGATAAGTTGGAAGCAATTGAAGCTGCAAGCAAAAGAAAGGGGCTGAATTTTACTGACCTGTCATTGCTTACCGATGGGTTGATCGCTGAAAGGGAGCAGGGTATTACTATTGATGTGGCACATATTTATTTTTCTACACCCGGCAGAAAATATATAATTGCTGATTCTCCCGGCCATGTGGAGTACACACGGAATATGATAACCGGTGCCAGCAATGCCAGTGTGTCGTTAGTATTGATTGATGCGAGAAAAGGTGTGATTGAACAAACGAAAAGGCATTTTTACATCGCTTCATTGTTGCGTATAAAAAGTGTGGTTGTTTGTATTAATAAAATGGATTTGGTACAGTATGATGAATCTGTTTACGAAACTATCAGGAGAGATTTTGAATTAATAGTAAAAAAGGCCGGGTTTGAAGGGCAGCAAATAAAATTCATTCCACTGGCAGCTAAGGAAGGGGACAATATTGTTTTTCCTTCAGTAAAAATGCCGTGGTACACCGGGGAAACCTTGCTTGAATTTTTGGAAAATACAGCTACAGAAGAAAATAACAACGCTGCACCTGCAAGGTTCCCGGTACAGTATGTGGTGCGTCCGCATAGCGATGCGTTTCATGATTTTCGGGGCTATGCCGGCAAAGTCGAAAGTGGTTTTTTTAGAAAAGGGGAAGAAGTACTTATATTGCCATCACTCAAAAGTTCAATTATCAAAGACATATTTTTTTATGATGAGGCAAAGGAGGTGGCAGCGGCAAAAGAAAGTGTGGTTATTACTTTAGAAGAGGAGGTGGATGTAAGCCGGGGTAATATGCTTGTAAAATGCCCGGACGTATTTAAGCAATCCGGCGAACTAAAAGCAACGATATGCTGGATGGATGAGACACCAGGCACTACAGGAAAAATATATTTATTGCAACATGGCTCTAACAGGGTGAAAGCAAAATTGATGAAGGTAAATACGATCCTCAATATTCATACGCTGGATACACAGGCTGATAAGAAATCATTTCAGCTAAATGATATCGGGGAAGTAGAATTGAAATTAGCCAGGCCAATATTTGCTGATTCGTATGAAGCGAACGCTGCTAACGGAAATTTTATTCTCATTGATGAATTTAGCAACAATACGGTAGCTGCAGGCTTTGTAAGGTAAAATTACTTGCCTCTTTTTCTTTTGGCTAACTGTTGTAATGTAGCTCTCATGTCTTTTGGCAAAGGAGCTTCGAGTTCAACTGTTTTTTTATTAACGTCTTTAAATGTAAGCTGAAAGGCATGAAGTGCTAACCGGCCAAGTATCGGTTTCTCTTCTTCTGCATCTTTAGACAATTTGAATTTTGGCTTTAATGAAGAAACGAGAACAGGCTTGCCGTCACCATATACTTCGTCACACACAATCGGATGACCGATTTCTTTCATATGCACCCGTATCTGATGGGTGCGGCCGGTATGTATGTGAAACTGCATCCAGGAATAAATACCAAAGTCGCTTATTACTTCATAATCTGTCAGGGATTCTTTTCCCCTGTGATTGACAATCATTACTCCCCGCTTTACCATATTTTCTGCCAGTGGTAAATTGATACTTCCTTGCTTTTCTGCAGGTGAACCAATTACTAATCCGGCATAAATTTTTTTCATCAGCCTTCCTTCAAACTGGAGTGACAAATGTTTATGTGTTGTTTCATTTTTTGCAAACACAATCAAACCACTTGTATCTCTGTCCAGCCGGTGTACCGTAAATATTTTTCCGTATTTCTCCTGCAATAAATTTTTCAATGAAACTTCTGTTCCTTCCCTGTCAGGAATGGATAATAAACCGGATGGTTTATTTAATGCAATCCAATCTTCAGCTTCTTCAATAAGTAAATCCGAAATCTTCATTGTATTAATCTGTGTAATCTGTGGCTAACTGTATTTGTATTTTTCATGTCAATTAGTGTCTGCCTGCCGATAGGCAGGTTCTTTCGTGGCCACTATTTCCCTTTCCCAAAATGTTTTAAATCCCGTACTTCTTTCTCACTTAGAAAACGAAATTTTCCCCTTTCAATATTTTTCTTAGTTAAGCCTGCAAATATTACCCGGTCAAGCCCCCTTACATCATACCCAAGGGCTTCAAATATGCGGCGAACGATACGGTTTCGGCCACTATGAATTTCTACACCCACCTGTGTTTTATCTTTCATGTCTGCATACGCCAGCACATCCACACTTGCGGGGCCATCTTCTAACGTTACACCACTTAGTATTTTGTCAAAATCTTTTTTTGCCAGTTCTTTATTCAACGTTACATGATAAACTTTTTTTATCTGGTTGCTGGGGTGAGTGAGCTTTTGCGCCAGCTCACCATCGTTGGTAAGTAATAAAACACCGGAAGTGTTTCTGTCAAGGCGGCCTACCGGATAAACTCTTTCGGTAGTAGCTTTACCGATGATGTCTAAAACCGTTTTCCTGTTTTGTGGGTCATCAGTAGTAGTGATATAATCTTTTGGCTTATTGAGTAGAATGTAAACTAAGTTTTTGGCGAGGAATGCTTTTTTACCATTTACATTGACGTCATCTGTTGAGGCCACTTTATGGCCGGGTTCTATAACCACTGCACCATTTACTTTTACCAGCCCTTTTTTCACCAGTTCAGCAGCTTCCCTTCTGCCACAAATACCCGCATGTGCAATAAATTTATTCAAAGGCATTTGAGCCAAAGTTTCTTTTCTTACATGTATGATGGGTGTTGGGGCAGAAACGGCAACTGCTCCGCGGCTTCTTATAGATGATTGCTGAGTCCTTACTTCAGCTTTCTTTTTATCAAAAAATTCCTGTTTTTCTTTTTTATACTTTCTTTTTTCCTGTTTGAATTGTTCTTTGATGGCAGCATTACTCTTCTTGGGGGCAAATTTGCTGAAGTTGTCGGTCGCTTTCTTTTTCATGTGTAGTGTTTGCTGTTTTACAACAGTAGTGAGTAGCAAAGATAGGTAATATCAATAATCCGGGTAAAAGGAAAGCCCCGAAGCAATTGTTTCGGGGCTTAGTTCTCCTAATGAACGGATTATTTAAATCGTTTGTTTTGCCTCTGGCTTTTTCCTTTCTCCATCGTGTCTTTTATGCTTGGTTTCTTTCAATTTTTTTAATTGCTCTTCCGTAAGTACAGATTTCATATTTTCTTTCTGTTTTTTCATCAACTCTTTTACCTGTTCTTTTTTCTGCTCATCACTCAGCGATTTATTTTCACGGATGCTTTTCATTTTTTCACCCATTACTTTGCGGCTTGACTCAATCTTTGCTGATTGTTCATCGGTTAACCCCAGATGGGTTTTCATTCTCTCTGTTCTTTGTTTTGTCAGTTCTTCTGTCTTTACCTTTCTTTCCGCCTTCATTTTTTCCAACTGGCCTTTTTGTTCGCTGGTAAGGATGCCCTCAGCCAATTTTTTTTGTTCCTTACGAATTTTTTCTAACCGGCTTTTATATTCTTTTACGGTGATGTTCTCGTCTTTTTTCAGGTCTTCCATTTGCTTGCGAAAACTTTCCCGCTGCGATTTGAATTTTGCTTTTTGATCTTCTGTCAGGTTAAGCTTTTGCATATCCATCCGCTGACCATGATGTTTTCCCCCTTTTTGCATGTGATGTTTTCTTCCTTCCTGCATTGGAGGTCTGTCTGCTTTTCTTTCAGGTATTTCCTGACCTTGTATGGAAGCAGCAATAGAAAATACGATTACTGATAAGATTATTTTTTTCATGGTTTAAATTTTTTGTTTGACGCCAACCTGATATGTAAACCTTCGCTGATAGATTTTTAACCCCGGCTGTCATGGCTTGTTATTAAAATAAATGACCCCTTTCAGACCCGCTACTATTGGCAAGGTTTAACGGGTTATCAGTTCTTTCGTAGAAAGTACTAACAGTTATTAGCCTGTTTCTATCAATTCTGTATAAGTTTTT
>JAYVKT010000558.1:0-6714 GCA_043768195.1 Chitinophagaceae bacterium
GTGGTGCAAAAGATAAAGGCAGTGTACAAACTTGTAATACCTGTGGTGGTAGCGGACAAGTTAGAAGAGTGCAGAATACTTTTCTCGGGCAAATGCAAACGGTGACCACTTGCCCCACTTGTAATGGTGAAGGCACAACGGTAACTGCAAAATGCGGAAGCTGTAAAGGCGAAGGAAGAGTGTATGGAGAAGAAACAGTAAGCATTGATATACCTGCCGGTGTGCAGGAAGGGATGCAGATGAATGTAACGGGAAAAGGTAATGCAGGTGAAAGAGGAGGCATGCCCGGCGACCTGATTATTTTAATAGAAGAAGAACCACATAAGGAACTGCACCGGGAAGGATTGAATGTGGCGTATGAATTACATATTTCATTTACTGATGCAGTAGCCGGCACACAAGTAGAGGTGCCAACTATTGATGGAAGGGCAAAAATTAAAATACCGGCGGGTACACAGAGCGGAAAAATATTCCGGTTAAAAGGAAAAGGTTTTCCGGCTGTAAACTCTTACGAAAAAGGTGACCAGTTGATACAGGTAAATATCTGGACACCGCAGCATCTTAGCAGTGAAGAAAAAGCGATGCTGGAAAAATTAAGTAACTCTCCAAACTTTAAGCCGCATCCTGATAAAAATGAGAAAAACTTCTTTGACAAGATAAAAGATATCTTTTCATAATTTAGTGAGGCTGTCTCAAAAATTGATTAAAAGAGGAGCACAACGAACACAAAGAAAATACCAAGAACATAACGTACTGATTTTGATAAATACTTCTTTGTGTTCGTTGTGTTTCCGTAGTGTCCTTCGTGTTACTTATTACTTTTGAGACAGCCTCTTTTATTATTTTTATTTTATGCTTTTAAGAAAAAATTTGATAGCTATTCTTTTGTTTTGCTCCGCTACTGCATCAGCCCAGCGGATTATTATAGGTGGCGAAGAAACTTCAAGACTGTTGAAGTGGAGTGATTTTCGGGGTAGCCCTGATTATGGGTCTCCGTATTTTGCTTTTACCTACTGGAATACAAGTTATAAGTATGACGCCTTTGTATTTAAAGGCGATACGGTGAAATGGAAAGTACAGATCACTCTTGATTTAGGCCAAAATTCATGGAGAAAAAAAGATAAGGTATCCGATAGCCTGTTAAAACATGAGCAGGGACATTTTGATATGGGTATTCTTTGCGCCATGGAATTACAGGAAAAAGTAAATAACACTGTCTTCTTCAGGAACGATTACCAGTCGAAACTAAGCGTAATACTAAAAGAGATCGTTGATAAGTATAAGAAAATGGACTTGCAATACGATGAAGAGACAAATCACTATGCGAACAGGGAGCAACAATGGAAATGGGATGCTTTTTTTGAGAGTAAGATTGGAAGATTTAAATAAAATCAATGCTCAATATTGCTACTATTTTTTTATAGACTTGCATATTAAATAAAATGCGTTTAGCTTTATAGCCCAATTAAAAACGATACAAACTGTACGTGAAAAAAACCAATTACCCCCTCCCATTTTCAAAATTTGTGCTGATAGTATTAATCAGTTTTGCAGGTATGCTTATTATTAATGCCTGCCGGAAATCCGATGTAAGCACATATCAGACACAAGATAATGAGATGAAGTCAAAGTTCTTTAATTCACACAAATCATCAGACCCACATATACAAGCCTTGAATAAGTTTGTAAAATCAAAGAATGAGAAATATAATTTTATAAAGGAAATAGTAAAAAAAGTTGGTTTCCCATATTGGGATAAATCCATTTCCGTATCTAAGTCAGCCTCCCAGCATAGAAATTTAACAGAAAATGAAACCCTGACTTATATCCCTTTTGTAAGAGATAGCCAGTTTTATGTAAATGCATCCCTCATTATTAAAACTACCCCTACCGATACTACTTACCAATTTCTTTGCGACTGGCAATATTCCAGTTTTGGATATGATACAACTAATACGGGTTGGAGTGCCATGAATGTTTTTCATGTTTTTTCAAGACTTGACAATTCAGTATTTAACCGAACTAAGTTCAGGATAACTGATGAAAACCTTTTATCCCCGGAGGTAAGGAACACTTTATCCGGTATGGGATTGCCTTTTGATAGTGCCAGCATAATCTATATGCTAAAAGAGCCAACTGCATCATCCGGCAGAAGTAATTTATGGACACTTGTAACCTGGTGCGATGATTACGATATCTGCATAAGCGAAACCGAATACGAATGGGTTAGATCCAGCGTTACGGAAAGCTCTTCCTTGCCTTGCAGTAGCGGATTTGTCTTAACTGTTTCTGTATGCACAGATACCTGGCAATACATACCAAGCAGCGGTGGTGGTGGCACAGGCGGTACCGGGGGCACAACAGGCGGGGGTAGTACTGGTGGAGGGGGTTCTACGCCTCCTGATTGTGAAGGTGGCGCCCCAAACAGATCTTCACTTTATGAAAACCCTTGTGACCCCGGGTGGGTACCCGTCTATGAGACCCCGGCATTCAACCCTTTACAATATGATACAATCGGCATTAAGAATTCAATCAGAGATAGTTTCCCATGCTTTTATAATCTTTTAAAAAATAATATCTTAAACCCAAATTTTGTCGCTCAGCTACAACTCCTCAATGTTTTTAATATATCGCAATATGTGAATCTGAAATTTGATATTGACTGGGCTTTAGATAGCACAGATGACAATGCCCATGAAACACTTGACCCTTCAGGCCTTTCCTATGATGAGGATTCAAGCATACTTCGTTTTGCAACTACAATACATTTCAATCCATATTATGTGAAAAATGCTTCTAAAGAAGCTTTAGTAAGTACAATTTTCCATGAATCAATACATGCCTATATCAGATATATGTTTTCCCAATATACAAGAGGATTAATCAATTCTCAGTACTTGATTGCACATTTCCCTTTACATTGGAGTTGGCTTCAAAGCACACCCCCTAGCAACAGTGTCCAGCATGTACAAATGGCAAATGCATATATTGGTCTTATAGACTCCCTTACTAGAGTATTCTATAATCCAGCAGCAACTCCAAATATCAGGGATGAAGTATCAAATGCATTGGCTTGGAGGGGACTTCACAAATCGACAGGATGGACAAATCGACCTGATACATGCAGAGCAAGAGCAATCAGTTGGGCAGCAGAAAATACACAAAAAAGTATATTACAAATTTACAATCCTGGGGGAATCTGTGGAAACTACAATTTACCTTTTAATGACTCACTCAAACTTTCATCTCCATGTCATTAAAGAATAAAATATTTTTTCTATTACTGATCATCCCATCGGTATGTAGTTCGCAATCAATTACTAAAAAAGAACTAAACAGCCTTTTCTCTATATTAGAAAAGAGAATGAGTGCCAAATCGAACAATAAGCGTATAGAAATCCCTACAGAATTCTTTTTTATTATACTTGAAACTGACAGCAACTGCCATGTGTCAGAAGTTCACTGCTATTCAGATAGTAAACTTCGTGATTCTTCGTATTATGCTCTTTCCGAAGTGACAAAGCAAGATTTTACAAACTGGAATCCGCAAAAACTAAGAAATAAAATTATTATAATTCCTGTATTAAGCTCAGCTCCAAGTGATGGCGATTACAAACATCTGATTTTTTCTGATTTGTTTTGGCCTACCATAAGAAAAAAGAATATCATTATTGAAAAAAATAGAACAATAATGACAAAAATACTTTTGTATTCTGTGCCTACACGTACAATTTAAGTTCGCAATTTAAAAAGAGATAATTATCACCACTGCGCCGTTCCTCCTTTCTTTTTTTTCACTTTTAAATAAAGTGTTTTTGCCTGGTAAAGTATATCCAGAAATTCTTTTTGCAGTAAATCATCTTTTCCTGAAGACGTTTCTGCCAGTGTAATAATCTCATTCCACCCGATATTTTTTAAAAAAGGCGATGTCCGCAGCAAAGAGCCGAACATAGCTACGGAGGCAGAGAAAAGAAAATTTTTATCCAGCTCTGCTAACGGTATAAAATCAAAGCGGCTGGTAAAATTAAAATGACAGGGCTTTGTGCTGTTAGGCAGGTGATAGTTCAGTTTTATATCTGCAAACTTGCCCGTAGTAAAATTATCCTTGATAGCACCTTTATTAATTTCTGACGGCACTATTTCGAACAATGCAATCATTGAATGGCCCGACCCGATTTCGCCACCTTCAATGATGGACAAGGAATCCCGCAATGCCCCTACTTTATTATCAAACCCTATCAACCGGTATTCTTTTACATACTCAGGATTAAAATTCACATTCATGTACACATCATCTGCAACGGCGTACAATGTTTGTGTAAATTCTTTCAGCAATACTTTTTCAGCCTCTTTAAAATTGTCGAGGTAGGCAAAGTTGCCGTTGCCTTTATTAGCTAATGTCTGAATTTTAGAGTCTTTATAATTTCCCATTCCCACACCAAGACAGGTAAGATAAATACCCGATTCCCGCTGTGCAGAAATCATTTCATCCAGTTCTGTTTCTGTTTTTAATCCCACATTAAAATCGCCATCGGTAGCTAATATTACCCGGTTATTTCCATCTTTTATAAAATGATTTCGGGCAACACTATACGCCAGTTTCACACCAGACTCGCCGGGTGTGGAGCCGCCGGGTTCCAATTCATCAATCGTCTTTAATATTTTTTCCTTCTCACCTCCGCTGGTTGTATTCAGCATAACACCCGTTACACCGCCGTACACAACGATGGCTACTGAATCTTTATCCCGCAGATTATTAACCAATAGCCGGAATGCAGACTTAAGCAATGGCAGCCTGTTGGGCATATCCATTGAGCCGGACACATCAATTAAAAAGACGAGGTGGCTTGGCGGCAGCGTATCTAAATTTAATTTTTGCGAAGAGAGGTTGATATAAAACAACTGGTTCTCCGGATTCCAGGGGCAGGAGCTTAATGTTGTCTTAATATTAAAAAGCTTATCATCATCCGGCTTATTATAACTCAGGTTAAAATAATTCAGCATTTCTTCAATACGAACGGCATCTGGCGGCACCATTGATTTTAGTGTAATAAACCTGCGTATGTTACTGTAAGAAGCCCTGTCCACATTTAATGACATGCCGGTGGTGGGAAATTTTTTGGCGTTTATAAAATGATTTTCAAGGATGCTGGCATAAGTTTCATCACCGGTAAACCAGGTCTTTTGCTCCTCCTTTTCCAAATCTTTTGTTTGAGAAGACAGCTTATCCCTTCTGCTATTGGCAGCAGCACCAGTAAGGCGTTTTAATTTTACACTCAGGTATTTTTCTGCATCCACCATTATTCTTTCCCGTTGATAGCCTTCGAGAAAAAAGCTGAACGTATCAACCTGCTGGTTGGCTACAATGCCAAAGGTGCCGGAAGAACCACTTCTGAAAACATAACCTGTTTTGTGCTGGAGAATGGTCACATTTTGTAATACATTACCTGTTTCGTCCTTTACCTCGCCGCGGGCATAAAATTGCTGGGCAAATACAGGCGAACACAACAAAAGAAAAATTGCTATATGACAAGCGGCCTTCAAGTGGATATTTTGGAACGATAAAATACAAAAAATACCGGAGAGACCCGTTGATTTTATACTAACTGGTAAATCTCCTTCAAATTGCGGCCAAGGCCATCATAATCAAGACCATAGCCCACTACAAATTTGTTTGGAATATTAAAACCAACATAATCCAGTTGCAACGGGTATTCCGTGGCTTCTGCTTTATGCAATAACGTTACTATTTTTAATGATTTTGGCTGCTGGTGTACCAATTTGGGAAGAAAATTATGAAGTGTTTTCCCTGTATCTACAATATCTTCTACAATCACCACTTCTTTACCAAAAAGATCATCTTCGAGGCCGATGGATGTAACCACATTCCCTGATGACTTCAGCCCTTTATAAGATGCGAGTTTTATAAAACAAAGCTCCGCTTCAATAGAAAGTTGCTTAAAAAGATCTGAAGCAAACATAAATGACCCATTCAGGATGGCAATAAACAGGGGTCGTCTGCCTGCATAATCTTTATTAATATCCGCAGCCATTTCTTTTATCCGCTGCAGAATAATTTCTTCCGGAAGATAAGTTTCAAATGATTTGTCATGTACTTTAATGACTGACATAAGCAGGTGGTTGTTTTTAATTAGTTACTGGTTTTCCGGCATCGGGAATAAGTGAATAATTTTCTTTGACTGCCAGTTTAGGCATTGAAGTTGATTTTGATTTGAGGCTCAACTTTTCTCCGACAGCCGGTTGCTCATTTTTCTTGAGCCAGTTTAATTCTAACAGGCTTTCGAGCCGTATAGCCTGCTGCTGTGCAATGCCATGCAATGTTTCTCCCGGTTGCACTATGTGAAATTCGTTATTGCCGGTTTTTCTTTTGCGCTGTAGATAAATCAACTGGTCTTTGCCTGTCATTTCAATACGGGCAATTTCATTGAACTCAAAAATTTTTGACAAGTCAACATCATATTGTTTTGCAATAGATAAAAATGATACTCCCCTTTTGACAAACACCACTTTTGTTTCGTTGATTTTAAATTCACCGGAAGGATAAGAAACACCAGTGAAAGACGCATCCGTTACTTTCTCTGGTTCGGCAGGTGCAATAACCGGTACTATTTCAATTACCTCTCCATAAGGCTGACTGTGTCCAACACCCTGGCTATTTGTATCAGGAATTTTTCCCAATGCGATAAAAGTATA
>JAYVKT010000559.1:0-2265 GCA_043768195.1 Chitinophagaceae bacterium
TGTAGGCTCGGATGGCAAAAGAGAATTTCAAAAGTTTACCAATACAGATATTAAGCTGGCGGGTTTTTTTAAATCGGGTAATAATCTTGAGTGGGATGCCAGTATCGGTATGAAACAAAGCAAACAATATAAATATGGTTACGAACCACAAACATTGCTCTTTTCCATTGATTCGCTAAAACAAAATTTTCAAACTATCAGTGGCCGTGTAGCAGTTCATAATATTAATAAAACTGAATTTGGATTAACCTATTGGCCGGAAGTAAAGATTGATGTGTTCAGCGATAACCGAAAAAATTCGGAAAGTAATACGGTGTTGAATTTGCCTTTGCAAAAATCAATTGGCAAAGAGTGGGCTGTTAATCTCGGGGTCACTTTTGACCTCACCCGTCTTTCTCCGGTTAATAAAACAGCTTTTAATAACACGATGTATTATATTTCTCCATCGGTCTTGTATAAAACTTCTAAGATTAATGTGCAGGCCGGCATACGTCCGTCATGGGATAATAAAACATTCAAAATGTTTCCGAATGTGCTGGCAGATATTACTACCTCCGACAAACGATTCACTTTTCAGGCTGGCTGGACAGGGTATATCAGGAAGACAACCTACCAGTATTTAGCATCACAAAACTCCTGGCTGTGGTTACCATCTACTTTTAAAAATACCTGGATTGAAGAAAGGTTTGCCGGTTTTAAAGGATCTGTTGGAGAACACTTCAGCTATGCGGCTAAAGTTGGCTTCAACAAACTCAATAACCAGCCTCTGTTTATAAACGATACTACAACAGGATTGGGTGGCAAATCTTTCCGGGTGGTAAATGAAAGAGAAATAAAAGTGACCAATTTTGGTGGAGAACTGGGTTTTAATATACACGAAAAATTTTCACTTATTACCGGGTTGACATTTAATCAATTTTCAGGATTAAAAGACAATGCGAAAGCCTGGGGACTAACGCCGCTGGAATTAAAAGCGGCCATGAGGATACAAATAATAAAAGACCTGTGGCTGAAAACAGACCTGTTTGCATGGACGGGTGCATTATACCAGAAAAAGGATGGCAGCTCCGAAAGATTAGCAGGTGCCACCGACCTGAATGCCGGTCTTGAATTTAAGATTACCAAAAACATCAACCTCTGGACGCAGTTCAATAATATTTTCAACAAAGAATACCAGCGTTGGAACCAATATCCGGTCTATGGGTTCAACTTTGTCGGCGGAGTCGTATTTTCGTTCGACCAAAAGAACTGATGATGTACGACAAACTGTATCAATATTTATTGCAACATAAAGAATTACCAGTGCCGGGCATCGGCACTTTTTTATTGGAAAGAGTGCCAGCGGAAATAGATTTTCCCAACAGGAAAATAAATCCGCCTTCTTACGCTGTTTCGTTGCAGCCAGCCAGTCATGTGCCTGGCAAAAATTTCTTTTACTGGCTGGCACAGTCACTCGGTATTTCTGACCGTGAAGCTATCTTTCGTTTTAATGATTTTGCTTTTGATATTAAAAAACAAATAAGTGACGGTACTATTATTAATTGGAATGGTGTAGGCACATTAAACAAAGGGCTTGGCGGCGATGTTAAGTTTACTGCGTCAACTACGGCAGTAGCATTATTGGCGCCTGTAGCAGCGGATAAGGTAATCAGGGAAAAAGCGGAGCACATGGTAAGGGTGGGAGAGGATGAAAAAACATCTGCGGAGATGACAGAGATGCTGAACCAGCAAGAAGAAAAAAAATCGTACTGGTGGGCTTATGCAATGGCGGTTGGTTTGCTGGCCACAATATTTATAGGCTGGTATTTTTCTGAAAATGGGCTGGAAATTTCTTCGATGGCAAACAGACAGAAATCATTTCCGCTGGAAGCCGGGGCAACTTATCAAACACTTCCTTAGGTTTCCGTTACTATTTAATCATTTTCAATTTACTTTGCCTGTCCTGTATAAAGCGGGGCTGCTGCTGCATGAGTCAACTAATTCATTATACCAATTGTCCCGTTTGCGGTTCGACTGACATACATAATGTTTTATCAGCTAAGGATTATACTGTAAGCAGTGAAACATTTACCATTGCAGAATGTAATGCCTGCACACTCCGCTTTACACAGCATGTGCCTGATGCCGCTTCCATTTCTCCTTACTATAAATCGGAAAACTATATTTCGCATACCAACACTTCAAAAGGATTAATAAACCGGTTATACCAATCTGTCCGCAAAAGAACATTAAAGCAAAAAAGAAAACTGGTTGAAAAAGCAACTG
>JAYVKT010000560.1:0-2106 GCA_043768195.1 Chitinophagaceae bacterium
CAGCCTGACTCCCGCAAGCCGGAAGTGGAACCCGGCACCATCAAAGACGATCAAAACAGGCGGGACTTTACCATCAATGCACTTGCCATTAGTCTGAATAAAATGGATTACGGTAAACTCGTTGATCCATTTAACGGCGTAAGCGATATTGAAAACAGAATTATTAAAACCCCGCTGAAACCAGTAGAAACATTCAGCGATGATCCACTGCGGATGATGCGGGCCATCCGGTTTGCCACACAACTTAATTTCACCATAGAAGAAAAAACATGGCAGGGCATTAAAGATAGTGTCCATCGTATAAAAATAATTTCGCAGGAAAGAATAACGGAGGAGCTCAATAAAATTATTGCTTCGCCCAAACCATCAATCGGATTTGACTTATTGTATCAATGCGGATTGCTGCAAATCATATTTCCGCAGATGGTAGATTTGGCGGGGGCAGAATACAAGGATGGGCACGGGCATAAAGATAATTTTTATCACACCCTGCAGGTGCTCGACAACTTGTGTGCTACGTCTGACGACTTATGGCTTCGGTGGGCAGCCATTCTGCATGATATTGCCAAGCCGGCAACCAAAAAATTTGAAGAAGGGCATGGCTGGACATTTCACGGACATGAAGCAGCAGGCGGAAGAATGGTGCCTAAAATTTTTACAAAATTAAAATTGCCGCAGAATGAAAAAATGCGGTTCGTACGCAAACTGGTAGAATTGCATCTCCGTCCTATCAGCCTCACCAAAGAAAACATAACCGATTCCGCTATCCGGCGTTTGTTGTTTGATGCCGGTGAAGATTTTGATTCATTGATGCTACTGTGCAATGCAGATATCACTTCTAAGAATAAACAAAAAGTAAAACGGTTTCTTGAAAATTTTGAATTGGTGCGCCAGCGTTGCAAAGAAGTGGAAGAAAAAGACCATATCCGTAACTGGCAACCGCCCATTACCGGCGAAATTATTATGGAAACATTCGGACTTTCGCCTTCCAGGCAAGTTGGAATAATAAAAGATGCATTAAAAGATGCGATGCTGGATGGGGTAATTCCAAATACTTACGAGGCGGCCTTCCAGTTTATGCTGGAGAAGGCACAGCGAATGGGGTTGAGTGTAGTGAAAAGTTAATGCTGTAAATAATACAAGCACACGGATGACACGGGTTGGACGGATGAACACTGATTTTTATTCTGCTTCGCAGAATAACCAGGAGGTGTTACAACAATCCTCCATCCTGCGAAGCAGGATAATCTGTGTTTATCCGTCTTTGGAAGTTAATAAGGCGAAATTAAATTATTCAAATAATATCCATTAAATCTGTCCAATCTGTGTCATCCGTGTGCCTGTATTTGAATTGGATATAGTTTATCTCTGCCATTTTTTCCGCACAAAATCCTAAATTTGCCACATGGCTATTTTAAAGTTCAGAGTATATTTAGAAGAAGACGAAAGTGTGTACCGGGATGTAGTGATCCGTCATTCACAATCGTTTTTAGCATTACATGAAGCAATATTAAAAGCTTACGAATTTGATAATAAGCATAAAGCTACTTTTTTTCGCAGCAATGATCATTGGCTGCGGGGCCGGGAAATTTCTGTAGAGCAATACGACAAGGAGTATAAAGCACCACCACTTATTATGAGTGAGACAACAATCGGTTCTGAAATAAGGGATCCCAATCAGCGGTTTGTTTACCTCTACGACTTTAATAAGAACTGGAGTTTTTTATTAGAGCTCATCAATGTATCAAAGGAAGAGAACCCAAAGGTTATTTATCCCTCCGTATCAAGAACAGAAGGAATAGCCCCCAGTCAGTATGGTACCAAAGGCTTGCTGGGGCCTAAGTTTGCCGATATAGAAGAGAAGTACGATCTGACGCAGGTAGCCGGTGATGGCTTTAGCGAAAAAGATGAAGAAGGGGAAGATGTAGGTATGAGTGAAGAAGGCGCAGCAGAAGAAGGAGGCGAAGAAGAAGTTTAATATATTTCTTGAAAAAAAATCCTGACAAAACAGTTATAGTTATAGCAGGGCCTACAGCCGTTGGTAAAACTTCTGTTGCTATTCAACTGGCAAAGCATTTTCAAACAGAAATAATATCTGCCGACAGC
>JAYVKT010000561.1:0-12754 GCA_043768195.1 Chitinophagaceae bacterium
GAAGTAATGCTTAGCAAAATATTCTCTGCCTTACCGGTAACTGCAACTGCATCAGCAATGGTTTTAGAAACAAGGTCAATATACCTGCCACCAGACTGACCAATTATTTTCTCCAGGTGAGCCACATCCGCAAACATGGCGGAGTTAATACAATAAATATGTGTTTGTCCCGAAACTGGCATATCCTTTCCATAACTATTTCTGCCATCACTAAACAGCAGGATAGCATCTGCATTAGCCGTTGAAAAATCCAGCACCCCTAATTGAGTAGCACCTTCATATTGCAATGATTCAAGATACTCCGCCCAGCGGCTGTTAAAATTATTGTTGGTATAGAAAATAGCAGTATCCTGTATTTTCTGATTAAATGGAATAATAGTCAGTTGAGAAATCTTACTTGCTGCAACATATTGTTTCAGAAAGCTAATCTCCTTCGATGTATTTCTTGTGCGGCTTGTTACAGACATATCCCAGAAAATAGTGACTTTGGCCAGTTGAATGTTGTACTCCTTTTGAATGGAGGGTATCAGCCGCAGTGCAAAGAAAGCTTTCGCTTCCACTTTTTTAATACACAACACCGGCTGCTGAAGCGACATCGGAATAGAAAAAGAAAGCGACTTGTCTGCTTTAATTCCTGTGGCTTTCCACAACAGTTCGTAAGAATGTTGTTTACTATTAAACACCTGGTCTGTCAGCAATCCTTTAATAACAGAAGGAAATCCGCTGCTGCCAGCTACTTTAATAGTGGCATCTAAATTTTCAATTACATCATTAATCTTCAGAGGCAATTTATAAATGGCAACTTTTTTTTCAATAGTCAGCAGTTGTTGTATTGTCATGGTAATCCTTCGGCTTCCCTTTGCCGGAACGGGATAAATGCGAAGGCTGTAATTATTATATGAATCCATCCGCAGCAAAGCAGGGTCAACTCTTTTGCCGACAATCGTATTGTAAGCATTGGTGGCTTTCCATTTTTCTTCAATAGAGCCGTCACGAAATTTTCCAAACAGGTCGAGCTGAAAAGCAGTGATGGCCTGCCCGGGTTCCAGTTGAAAACCATAGAAACCTTCCATCTCTGTATCGGTTGGGTTATAAAACTCCATTTCAATAAAGGTGGTGGCGGTAAAAGCATCCGTCTTCACCCGGATGTCCATTTTCTTCACCAGCATATGCCTGTCCCATTGTTGGGAGATGGCCTGGTTACTCAATATTATCATTACGGCGAGGGTAGCAAATAACTTTTGCATAAGCAGTGATTTAATAACCGGATGCCAAATGTTAAAGAATTGCATAAATATTTTGAGGACTGTGTAAATACTGCCCTGCTTTCATCTGCTATTTGTTCTAAATTATTTACAATGAAACTATTCACCTTTGTCAGTGCGGGGGCATTTGTTCTTTTCTCCGCTTTTATAATGAAAGAGAAAAATACTAATCAGCATACTTCTTTGTATGATACC
Organism: Chitinophagaceae bacterium; assembly: GCA_043768195.1. GTDB lineage: Bacteria > Bacteroidota > Bacteroidia > Chitinophagales > Chitinophagaceae > JJ008. Next base: position 1,461 of record JAYVKT010000561.1, read on the forward strand.
AAATGGTTATTAAAGAAAATTCATACAGAGGCTGGTGTGGAAGAAGTGAATACCAAAGCCTTTATCAAATTCAATCAGGAAAAGAAAGGCGCTGGTGGCAATGGCAGTTGTAATGTGTTTGGCAGCAGCTTTACTATTAATGACAACACAATTAGTTTTAAAAACATTTTTTCTACAAAAATGTATTGTGAGGAAGTGCAGCAGATTGAAAATGCTTTTTTAAAGCAGTTAGAGAAAGTTGATAGGTTTGAGGTGAAGGATAAGAGGTTGGTGCTTTATCAGGGTAAAGAAGCGTTGCTGGAGTTTGAAGGTGAATAAAACTACATTTCTACAGTCTCTAAGTGCTCAACAGAAGGCATTTCATCATATGTTTTTCCGTTGAGTATTCTTCCAGCTTTCTTTTTATTAGTACCGCCCCATTGTTTAAAGAAGAAAGCAACTTTTGCCTTTTCACATTGATGCTGAATACCCAAAACCCAATCCACATTCATCGGCCTTGGTTTTCTTCCACTTTCACCACCTACAATTACCCAATCAATTTTTTTCAGGTTCATTCTGGGTATTGGACCAATCAATGGTTCGCAGGAAAGAAATTTAGTTCTGGCATTTATTTTCCGTAAATCATCTATTCGATGTTTTACCCGATTGTCTTCTACTGAAACACCCATCCAGATATTGTGTGTCCAGTTTAGTTTTTTATGATACTTTAATAACATATCAGACCGTTTTGTCAAAACCTGAAAAGTGTGTTGAGGATTTTCATTCATTGTTTTGAAAACCTTCTGAATAAATGAAAGCGGAACATTCTTATGAAACATATCACTCATTGAGTTTACAAATACAATCTTCGGAGATTTCCAACTGTAAGGGATTAGTAAAGCATCTTCATGTATTCTTAACTTAAACCCATCCTTGTACTTATCAATACCCATAGCTTGCAATCGTCGGGACATTACTTCTGCATAACAATACTTACAACCTGCCGATATTTTATCACAGCCTGTTGTAGGGTTCCAGGTCATTTCTGTCCATTCGATTGAAGATTGTGCCATTAGTTTTTAATTTTAAAGTGAACTCTCACAGGTGAATTTTTATAATTATCATAACTAATATAAAATGCTCCTTTTCTAATTTTTGTTTCATTATCAGAAACAACTTCAAGTTTTCCTTTCGATTGTAATGAATTAAATATTTCTACTGTTTGAGTCGGCAAAAAACCACTTCTCAATGTAAATTCATAAATATTCCCATTATAAACCTTATTATTTGCTGAGATTAAAGTAACTAATTTTTCCTCTAACGGGTTAGTCTTAAGACCGGCAAACAGATTGCCAGTTTTCTCATAGCTCCACCCTTTACCCTCATCATCATCAATTTGCCATTTTGTTTCAAGCATTTTTTCAAACCCTCTTATATGACTTGAGAAGAAAAAAAGGCAAAATACTGTTCCTGCATCCTTCTCAATGGTGAAAGTATCTACAAAAAAATTGTCACCGAGATAAGTTTTCAGTGCTTCTTTAAATTGTTCAATAAATTGGTATACAGAGGTATTCTTTTTCCACTCATCCATATCAACTAATTCTTCAATTATCTGAATTAAGGCTTCCGGAGTACCTTTCTCATCAAATCGATACATAAATTGAGTTGGCAAAAAAAGCAAGACTTCTGATTTTTTTGATTGTATAAGTTTTTTAATTTCACTGGCTCTTATTTCTTTATAGCCATATGGGTCAATAAAAACGAACGCCTTTTCATCTCGAAGGTTCTGAATATAAGTAGAAAGGCTATCTACTATTTCTTTATAATCTTTTGAACGAAATGTCATTTTTCCAAAATCCTCATAATGGAGTTTCTTGTCAGCTATGATAGACTTTAATTTTTCAATTTTAAATTCATCCTTGTCGTTAAAATATAAATCGACTTTAATTATCTCCTTGTGTTTTGCTTTGTTTATAAAGTGCAAGTCTTTTAATGTTCTCAAAATTGCTAACGGACTTCCCTCCCCTTCATTTTCGTAAACCCCTTCGCCACAAAAAAGGTCAAACACATTAATCTTCTTAGTATATCCATCATTTGCAATTATGTTTAAATATTTTTCGAGATATTTTTGGAGTAATGATACTTTAGCCTTGGAGTGATCAAGCATTATAATCTGTGATTTTTTCTTTGACATAATTGCAATTTATACATTATAAAATTAGTTTAAAACAACCTCCCCTGCCCACCCGGCACCCTGAACTGACTCGTATCCAAACTCCATTCCTCCGCATTCATATTATATAACTTACCGTACTTCCTGTATTGCTGCGCTACCATCTCCGCAATATTTCCTTCGCCCCGCATACGTACACCCCAACGGGTATCGTTTACTTTTCCATCATGGCTTTGCTCTATCAGATGCCATACTTTATCGGCCCTGTCAGGAAAATTCTTAAACAACCAGTCATGAAATAAAAACTTGATAGCTCCATTCAACCGGATAAAAGTATAAGCAGTGAAGGTGGCACCGTTATCTGCCGCTGCTTTCATGATGCGTTGCATTTCATGTTCGTTTAATCCGGGTATCATCGGGCCCATCATAATGCCCATTCGTACACCTGCACTGCTTAGTTCATTTATTACTTTTAGTTTTTGTTTGGCGGTGGTGGTTCTTGGCTCCATTATTCGCCGCAGATCTTCATTGAAAGATGTGATAGAAACCATTGCTGATACTAACCGCTTCTTCGCCATCTCCTGTAGCACATCTTTGTCTTTTAGTATCCAGGAGTTTTTGGTGAGTATCCCAACAGGTTGATTGAATTCATTACACACTTCCAGCAATCCTCTTGTTAACCTATATTTTTGTTCGGCAGGCTGGTAACAATCAGTATTCCCACTCAGCATAATGGGTGTGCCATCCCATTTCGGATGCATGAGGAATTTTCTGAGCAGTTGCGGTGCATTTTTCTTTACAACTATTTTTCTTTCAAAATCAAGTCCGGCACTATAGCCCCAGTATTCATGTACATTTCTTGCATAGCAATAAATACAACCATGTTCACATCCGGCATAGGGATTCATGCTGTATCCCATACCAACATCTTTACTTTCTACTTTGTTGACGATGGTTTTCGATTCTTGCTCCATGTAGATAGTAGGAAGATTCGATTCTTCCCAATCATCAATACCTTCGATATGTTCCCTGATGCTTTCATTTTTCAGGAAACGGTTTTTGGTGTTGATTTGGGCTCCACGGCCTGCTAAATACTGTTCGCCTTCTTCCTGTTGCTTTGCTGCCACTTTAAAATGGTCCTGCTTCAATTTCTCTGACATCACTATTTTGTTTTGGTTGTTACATTGCTTCATTAACCCCGCAATAAAAAGGAGAACAAAGAGCTGTCTCTTTCTCACTTAAACCGCCGTCAGGGTTTTCAACCGCTGACGGGGTTCTTCTAACTTCACTTACTCTTTATTCTCCTTCTGTCTCACATTACCCATCCCACTTATTTATTGTTACTGTGTACGGATCAATTTCTATCCAAATAATTCTCCCTGCTTCGTTGCTACCGGCAAATTTTGAAACTCAAATTTCGCTGCGATATGATATTTGATTTCTCCAACCGGCCTTTTCAATAAAGTCATACTATCCGCAATAAACCTGCCCGTAAAATGTTTGTTACTGTATTCCAACCAGCCTTTTTCATATTGCCAGGGTTTTAATTTTCTCGCAATAGTAAGGTGCGGCTCCATAATGAAATGTGGTTTGTTATCATCATTCAGTTTCATCAACCGTTGCCCATCGGTACGAATTTCTTTTATCAATCTCTGAACAGGTAATTTGCTTGTTATATTTATATATATGGTATGTGATGGAAAGCTGCCGAAATCTTTCAACTCGACTTTAAATGGCGGATAACCCATCGCCACCGTTCGCAACCGGTTAATGATGCGTTCTTCCATCATCCCATACTGTACAAAATTTGCTAAGGTAATATGTGGCTTGCCCCATCTTGCAAAGTCGGTTTTATACTCGTTTGCAAAGTCATCCTTTACTTTCATAATGCGATTCCACAATTCTTCATGCGGACTGAGTATTAATAAATACTCATACACCCGGTAGCCGGGAATAGTGTCAATAATCGTCTTCATAACCCTCCATTTAAATTTTTAGAAAATACTTACCTATTTTCTTAGCACTAATTTACTAAATTATTTAGCTTTACCAAAATTAATTTTATGGAAGGGGAAGAATTTTACGGGGCGGCCTATAAAGGCTCGAAGCAATTCTCACAGCAAGAAGTGAAGACAGCCAATGCCACCGGCTTTGGCGCGGCGGCAGATGATTATATGGAACGGGGTATTGATTTGAATGAACAACTCATCAGAAACAAACCGGCTACTTTCTTTTTTAAAATGAAAGGCGATGCCATGAAAGATGCCGGCATTTTTGACAACGACATACTGATTGTTGACCGTTCGTTGAAACTGGTGAATGGTAAAATAATTATTGCTATTCTGAACGGCGAATTATTGGTAAGACGGTTTCATAAAAACTTTTCTTCTGCTTTTTTAATACCTGAAAACTCCCGGTATAAAAATATTAACCTGGCAGAGTTTACTAATTTTTCTGTGTGGGGAGTAGTAACGTATGTAATTCATCCGGTATGAAGGCCATAGTTGACTGTAATAACTTCTATTGCTCCTGTGAACGGCTATTCAAACCGAAGCTGGATGATAAACCAGTTGTTGTTTTAAGCAACAATGACGGTTGTATTATTTCAAGAAGTAATGAGGCGAAGAAACTGGGAGTGGAAATGGCAGGGCCATATTTTATCGCCAAGCCGTTAATAGAAAAACATGATGTGGCTGTATTTTCTTCCAATTACAATTTATACGGCGACCTGAGTTGGCGGGTAATGGAAACATTGCGAATGATGCTGGGGAAAGACAAAGTAGAAGTATATTCTGTAGATGAAGCATTTTTAGATCTGGATATTTTTCTTGAAAACGAATTACAATTCATTGCGGAAAAAATAAAAGATACCGTAGAACAATGGACGGGTATAAAAGTATCTGTTGGTATTGCTCCCACCAAAGTATTGGCAAAAGTTGCTAACCGCCTGTCTAAAAAAAAACCGGAGAAGTATAAGGGAGTAATGGTACTGCACAATGATGATGAAATTATTTCAGCTCTCCGGCAAACACCAATAGATGAAGTATGGGGAGTGGGGTATCAATATGCAGAAAAGCTGAAACAGCATTTTTGTATTTATGATGCGCTGCAACTAAGCCGTATGAGTGAGGAGTTTGGAAAAACACACCTTGGTGGTGTGGTGGGCAGCCGTTTGCTCCGTGAACTAAAAGGTATCCCTTCGAAGGATATGGAAGATGAACTGGTGAGTAAAAAAATGATTGCAACAACAAGAATGTTTGGTAGCCCGGTTGGAGATATTGAATCTATAAAAGAAGCTGTTGCCACTTACACATCAAGGGCGGCAGAAAAATTGAGGCGGCAACATAGTGCTGCCAAAATCATCAGTGTGTTTGTAGTAGCAAAAGGTGAAAATCATAATGTGGATTTTCGGGGAGCTACCCATGGCGATTCTGTTACCTTACCTGCTGCCACTTCTTTTACCAATGAACTGATAAAACCAGCCGTAGCCATTGTGGACAAATTATTTAAGAAAGGAACGAAATACAAAAAAGCAGGTGTTATGCTCAGCGGTATTGTTCCCGATAATTCCATACAGGGAAATTTGTTTTTATCTAAAACCAAAAACTGTGAACGAAAATTGATGGAAATGATTGACAATGTAAATTTCAGTCAACGGGATGATGTATTAAAATTTGCTGCATCCGGTACAGACCGTAACTGGAAGATGCAACAGAATTTTATCAGTGACCGACACACTACAAGATGGGATGAGTTATACGAGGTTCGTTAATCAAACAAGCCTTTCGGTTTGGGCTTAAGTTTGGGTAGTGTAGCTGGGTCAATAAACGTTGGCTTTATCAAATTCAATCCACAAGCAGCATTTATTTTATCTACTAAATAAATAGTTAACTCTGGCGAAGTAGCTTCATCATGCATGTGCATGAAAAAATAAAGTTCTTCCATTCCATTGTCTAACCAGTACTTCATTCTTTCTACCCAGGCATCTATTCTTGTATTATCGGTGTGGTGCAAACTGTTTCCTACATACCGGATAAAAGTTTTGGGCAGTGTCAGGTGCATATGAGCACAATCTCTTCTGCCGGCAGTATCTGTTATCACTGCACCCATATTATTTGCCCGGAGAAATTCAAACATATCTTCCCTGTCTTTTTCTTTCGTAAACCAATCCGGATGGCGAACTTCTAAAAAGAATTGCAAATCGATTGGCAAAGACTTTAAATAAGTAAACAGCTCCTCTTTTCTCTTCGGCGAAAAACTATCACTTACTTGTACGAAAATGGGACCCAGGTGTTTTTCAAAAGCGGCAACTCCTCGTAGAAATTCATTAGATATGAAGTCTTTTCCTCTCAAACTACCGAAGTGGGTAACACCTTTGTACATCTTTGGGCAGAAGAGAAAATCCTTATCCTTAGCTTTTTCTGCCCACTTTTTAATACCCAACTCACCATACACTTTATAATGTGTTGCATTCAGTTCAATGCAATTGTAATGCTCTACATAATGCTGCAAAAAATCTTTCTCCTTTGTTTTAGGCGGATAAATTTTCCCTACCCATTCTGTTCTCCCCCACTTGGCACAGCCAACGTATATCTTCGGGTTCTTTGCAGGCACTCCTTTCAATATCTGTTTATTAAATGCAGGTTCTTGCGGCAGGCTAAAGTTAATACTGTTCAATTCTGCTTCCGGCACTCTCCCAAATTCCATATACGTTTATTTATTATTCAAATCTACATATCTTAGGCTACACAAATAATTGATATGCGATTATTGCTTCTGTCGTTACTTATTCCTTTTGTTTCATTCGGGCAGCAACGTTCCAATATTATTTATATTATGAGTGATGACCATGATGCTGATGCCATCAGTGCTTACAACAAAAAATTTATCAGGACTCCCAATCTCGACCGGATTGCCAAAGAAGGAATGTTATTCAGCAGGAATTTTGTATCTAACTCCATCTGTGGGCCAGTAAGAGCCACATTAATAACCGGGCAACATTCACATAAAAATGGAATGAAAGATAACCGTACCAGATTTGATTCATCCAGGATTACGATGCCGAAAATATTTCAGCAGAATGGTTATCAAACTGCCATTGTTGGCAAATGGCATTTACATTCCTATCCAACTGGTTTTGATTACTGGAAAATTTTACCGGGACAAGGTTTATACTTTGAACCAAGAATTATTTCCATGAAAGGTGATACTTCTACTTATCATGGTTATGCAACAGATGTAATAACAGATGAAGCAATTAAATGGTTAGATAACCGGGATATGATAAAACCATTTGTGTTGCATATTCATCATAAAGCACCGCACCGTTATTTTTTAGCCCCGTTAAAATATATACAGGAGTTTCATAGTAAAACATTTCCTGAACCGTCAACACTTTACCTTGATACGGCAGGACATGGCACTGCCTGGCATTTGCAAACCATGAGCATATTGCATGATATGAAACTGTGCAGTGATTTGAAAGTTGACCCAAAATATCTACTGGACAACCCGGAATTAAAACCCGACTCTCTTGATATTGTTTATTATAATTCTATTTTAAATCGTATTCCTGAACCTGACAGAACTGCCATTAAAAAGATATATGAAGAAAGAGGAAAACTATTGCAACAATTAAAACCTGAAGGCAAAGAATTATTGAAATATAAGTACCAATGGTATATGCAGGACTACCTGGCCTGCGTTGCCTCTATTGACGAAAACGTAGGAAGAGTATTGGATTACATGGATAAAAATAAATTAACCAATAATACATTGCTCATTTATAACGGCGACCAGGGAATGTACCTCGGCGAAAATGGCTGGTTTGATAAGCGATGGATGTATGATGTATCCATGCAGGCACCCATGCTGATGAGGTGGCCAGGAAAAATCAAACCCGGCTCTGTGAATACCAATATGACGCAGACAATAGATTATGCCCCCACTATGCTGGATGCAGCGGGAATAAAAGTTCCTGATTTTATGCAGGGACTAAGCTTAGTACCGAGTATGACAGGTAAGCAAAAAATCATTCCCCGGCATAATCTTTATTATCATTTTTACGAATACGGTGCAGACCATACGGTGCTTCAACACCTCGGTGTAAGAGGCGAACGGTATAAGTTGATTTATTTTTATACCGTAAATGAATGGGAATTATATGATTTGAAAATGGATCCACAGGAACAAAAGAACCTTATTAAATCCCCTGCCCACAAAATCGTACTATCTCAGATGAAAGGGGAATTACTAAAGCTGCGGAATTTTTATGACGACCATGAAACGGCGGGAGAACTTCACTGATATTTTTTACTTAGTTGATATAGCACTTTCAGTTGTTCTGTATTTAACCCCCTGGTGGTGTCCTGCAACCAATGTCTTTTAAATCCAACAATGGCGGCGTTAGTATCTTTTGTATCAAACCCAACAATTCGTAATGCCTGTAAATGTTTAAACCCAACAGGCAGGATAACATTTGTTACATCATCATACCAGTTGCCAAATCCTTTTTCGGACAATGCTTTCCAGGGAAACCGCCAGTTAGGATCGTTTTTTCTTGTCGGCGCTATATCGCCATGACCAATAAAATTTGAAGTTGGGATACTGTATGCTTTTTTCAAACGATCAAGCAATAGCAGTAAACTTTTCATTTGTTGTTCAGAGAATGTTTCAAACCCGTTATTATCCAATTCAATACCGATGGAGGATGAATTCAAATCAGTTGTATTGCCCCACTTGCTTGCCCCGGCATGATGGGCTCTTAACAAATCGTTCAGCATGTGATGTACCGTGCCATCTTTGCAAATAACGTAATGAGAACTTACCTGTGTGCGGGGCAATGTAAATGTTTGCAGCGTTTGTTCGCAACTGTTTTGTGCGGTATGATGGATGATAACAAAATTGGGGCGGCGCATTGAAAAGTTAGTAGTACCCACCCAATCGCCGGCGTAAGATAACCCTGCGGAATCTTTTACCGGATATTCTAACAACAGTTTTGCATATTCTTTTACCTGTTTCTTGTATGTTTTGTTAGTGGCGGCGTACTTGCTTTGATTGCAACCATACATAATAAACGCAATGATAAAAAAGCTGAAAGCAAGAATACGTCTTCTCATATCACAGTATTTAATAATATTGATAAAGTAGCTGGCTGCTAATACCGGCGATACAGCATATAAATTATTTTTCTTACTACAGCATTCATACTGCCACCAGAGTTGTCTTTCATAAAATGCCTTTTAAAAGCAGCTACTGCAGAAGCTGGCGAAGAAATATCATACCCGATTATTCTAAGCCCCATCAGGTAATCAAAATTATCAGGCACCTGCACACCTATAGTGTCATTCCACCAAAGGCCAAAACCTTTTTCACTCAGTTCCTTCCATGGAAATTGTGAGTTTGGATCCGCCTTTCTTGTTGGGGCTATATCCCCATGACCAATAAAATTTGCATCAGGTATTCTGTATGTATTTTTCAACCGGCTCAATAAAATTGTGAGGCTCTTTATCTGTGCTTCTGTAAAAGGTTGATAACCGTTATTGTCCAATTCAATACCAATACTGCTTGAATTCAAGTCGGTAGTACTTCCCCATTTACTATCTCCGGCATGATGAGATCGGAGTAAATCGTTCAGCAGGTGATACACCGTGCCATCTTTACAAATTAAATAATGTGCACTGGCTTCTCTTCCGGCGGCTGTGGTAAGACCCTGAATTGCCTCACTGCAATTATTAGTTGCAGTGTGATGGATGATAACATAATTGGGGCGGCGTAAACCCATATTGGGGCTTCCTACCCAATCGGCTGCATAAGGAAGACCTGCAGAATCCTGTAATGGATACTCAAGTATAACTTTAGCCAACGAATCTATCATTTGAAAATGAAGACGGTTAGCTGTTGCATGTTTTCCTTTGAAGTCACTGTTTGTTGTTACCACCGCACCTGAATCCTTATTAGTCTTTCCGTCTATGATAGTGTCCTTTACCGGCGGTTGTACTAGTTCATAGTTTGCAGCAATAATATTCCGGGTACTACTCAAAATTATCCCCAGCAATATTATGACACGCAAAATCTTATTCCGGTTGATAGTTACCTTCAAAACCATTTTCTAATTTAAGAATAATTATTTTCTTCTTCCGCCTCCATGCGATGGACGGTGAAATTTTCGTTGGGGTTGCCTGCTTCCGGCTCCGCTTCTATGTCTCGGACTATATGGTGGCGCAGGGCCAAATTCTTTCGGAACTTCTGCCTTTGGCACTTCCTTCTCCAATAATTGTTCGATAGCAGCGAATTTATTCTGTTCTTTTTCTCCAACTAATGTAAAGGCGGCACCATCTGCTTCAGCTCTTGCGGTACGGCCGATGCGGTGCACATAATCCTCACCATCGCCGGGTACATCATAGTTTATAACAACATCAATAGTATCAATATCAATACCCCGGCTCAATATATCCGTGGCTACTAATACAGGTATGCGGCCACTTGTAAACTTGCTCAATACATCTTCCCGTTGTGCCTGCTCCAGATCACTATGAATTTCTTCCACATTAATCCCTCCTTGCTTTAACTCCCGGGTTAATTGTTTTACCGTTTGCTTGCGGCTGCAAAATACCAATGCATTTTTATATGGGGTTTGTTTCAATAGCATTTTGATCAATGGTAACTTCTGTTGCTCATACACCACAAATGCTTTTTGAATTATTTTCTCAGGTGGTTTTGAAATAGCAATATTAATTTCGGTTGGGTTTTGTAAAATCCTTCTTGCCAGTTGACGGATTTTATCCGGCATCGTTGCAGAAAATAGCAGCGTCTGCCTCTCAGTAGAAAGCACTCCAATTATTTTATTAATATCATCCTGAAAACCCATGTCAAGCATACGGTCTGCTTCATCCAACACCAAAAATTGCAAGCCTTTCATATTCACATACCCCATATTCAGGTGTGCAATCATGCGGCCGGGTGTACATACAATAATATCAGCACCCATTTGCAATGCTTTTTTTTCTGCTACATAATTCTGTGCATCATTACCACCATATATAGCAATTGAACTCAGGTGGGTAAAATAAGAAAGCCCTTCTATATGTTGAGAGATTTGTATCGCCAGTTCCCTTGTCGGAACAATTATCAGGGCGCCTAC
>JAYVKT010000562.1:0-5967 GCA_043768195.1 Chitinophagaceae bacterium
AAAGTTATTATATTTCTTGCGATGTTAAAAGAAGTATTACCCGTTCCAGAATGGAAATGGAAGAGGTAACTGAAAACACTGCTAAGAAAAAGATGGCAAACATGAAGGAAGATAATTGCGGAGAAGATGATTAAGCGTTCAAATATTTATAGCCAAATAAATAGCCAGACAAAATGAAATGCAAGCCAGCGAAGGAACGAAAGAACTCAATCCGGGTCACAATAATTACCTCCTTTAACGGAGGTTTTTTATTTTTAACGCATGAAGAAGCTATACAAATTCTTTTTCCTTCTTTTCCTGCTCTTTCTTGGTGTTTCGTTTGTGTACGGAACGCTAATGTCGTGGGCAACTTTTAAAGTAATTGATGCAAAGGCAGGTCAGGGAGCATCTATTGGCCCGGTTCCTTTTGGCGCACTACTCAAAGCCGGTCTTTTACAGGCCTTGGTTTATTCGCTGGCACTGCTGTTGATGACTATTTTTCTGCTAAATCGATCTATGAATAACGGGCAGCGGTTTACCGGCAAGCATATTATCGCAGTCTCCGGCTGGTTCTTTCTGGTCACTACGGTGGTTTATATCATCCATTATATTTCTTTTCCTGATGGATGGCTTGTTAATGCAATTGTTTCTTTAACCAAACAATTAGGGCCTGAACTGGTATTACCTTCTATTCTCTGGTGTCCTTTTCCACTGGCATGGTTATCTTTATTTATTATACTGATGGCAAGAATCAAAAAAACTGAATAGTATGGATGTAAAGATTGAAGCCTCGTGGAAAGAAGTACTGAAAAAAGAATTTTCAGAACCTTATTTTCAGCAGATCCCATTACATCTGAAAACTGAGAAATCGCAGGGTAAAATGATTTATCCGCCCGGCTCACTTATTTTCAATGCCTTTAATACAACCCCGTTTAGTAAAGTGAAAGTAGTGATACTGGGACAAGATCCATATCATGGCGCAGGTCAGGCACATGGGCTTTGCTTTTCAGTACAAAATGGTGTGGCGCCACCACCTTCATTAGTCAATATCTTTAAAGAATTGCAGGATGATATCGGAGTTGAGATACCAGCACATGGCAACCTGACCCACTGGGCCGAACAAGGTGTTTTTTTATTGAATGCATCATTAACGGTGAGAGCTGGTGAGCCGATGAGCCATTCAAAAATAGGTTGGGCACAATTCACTGATACCGTTATAAAAACAATTTCGGCACAAAAAAAAAATATAGTCTTTTTATTGTGGGGAAAGTTTGCCCAGGAAAAAAGGGTGCTGATTGATGAATCTAAACATTGCATTCTGCGATCAGTACATCCCTCTCCCCTTTCTGCGTATGGGGGTTTTTTTGGATGTAAACATTTTTCAAAAACAAATGCCTACCTGGTAAGCAAAGGAATTGACCCGGTGGATTGGAGTCTGTAAATTGTAAAACTATGAATGTATTAAAAAATATAGCAGGTGGCCTTTGGGCTTTGTGGGGGTTGATAAGTTTTGTACTCACTTTTCTTATCATTTTTATTCCCTCGATGATTACTTACATGATACCAGACCCGAAAGGGCAAGCCTTGTTTATTAAAATTTCAAAAATATGGATGACCGTGTGGCTGTACATGGTGGGTTGCCCGTTGAAAGTAAAAGGGAAAGAAAATTTTAAACCAAACACAGCTTACATCGTTACCAGCAATCATAATTCAATGCTGGATGTTCCTATATCCTGCCCTTTTATTCCGGGAGCCAATAAAACTATTGCCAAAGATTCATTTGCCAAGGTTCCATTGTTTGGCTTCTTTTACCGCAAAGGTGCTGTGTTAGTAAACAGAAACGATGAAATCAGCCGGCGAAGAAGTTTTGAGGAAATGAAAAAAGTTCTTTCTATCGGTATGCACATGTCTGTTTTCCCGGAAGGCACCCGCAACCGCACTGCAGAGCCTTTAAAAAAATTCTATGACGGAGCATTTAAATTAGCCATTGCTACAAACACCCCCATCATACCCTCTATTATTTTAAATTCAAAAAAAGCATTACCCGTCAATAAATCTTTTTATTTCGCCCCGCATAAATTAGAAATGCATTTTCTGGAAGCCATTCCTGTTGACGGACAAACGGCTGAGCAACTAAAGGATAAAGTATTTGAAGTAATGAAAGATTACTATGTGCAACACCAGCATTAGAAATTTGTGAACGACCTGGTACGGTTGATTTTAAGATCCTGCAATACGGAAGCTTTGGGGCTGATGGTAAAATTAAAAGAACGGTACAACCCTACCGGCGTTACATTGATTGATAATTGCCAGCAGTGCATTTCCCGGTTGATGGACATGGAAAAAGTTTGGATCTGCTTGGTACTAAAATCATAATTCACATTGCTGACACTAAAATTCCATTTGGGGGTCAGATTAAAACTCCCGCCAAAATTTATACTTGAGTTGACTTCTTTTTTAAACCCACTTAAGTCTGGTTTTAAACGGGTAGAAAAATAAAGGGAATAGCCAATATTTAATTGCCAGGGAATATTAAAATCAACAAATTCGGAAGGGTTTTGCTGTATATAATCAAGCAGCCTTTTTTGATCACCTATCAGCCCGGGTTCGTTGAGTTGTTGCTCCGTTTGCTTTTTTCTTTCTGCATCTTTTTTTGCGTCTTTAGGCTTGCTTCGAAGGCTTGTACTCATAGAGATGCTGCCATAACTTAACCTCCCCAATTTAAACTTACCCCCTTGCCAGGCAAATTTGTCTATATCAACCCCACGGGAATCTGTTTGATAGGGATCAAGTGTTGCATTGGCAGTTATACTTATTTTTTCAAACAACGTAGCCCGGAAGTATAAATTGAATAAATCAAGTTTTAAAGAATCCCTTAAAAAATTATAGCCGGTAGATAAACCATACCCATCAATTAATTTTATTTTCTTGATGGCATTTTCACCTGTGTCTTTTCTTGACCGCCACTTCATTTCAAGATTATTATCTAACGAAAAGCTAAGTCCCCCTGTTTTTCCTTCGCCAAATCCTGAATAGAGGGCACCCTCATATTCTGACTGGCGGTAAGCAAAGCCGGGTGAAATGGTATCCGTATAAAAATGTTTTTTCGATAAGTCCGGTTTATAATTCATGCTTATCGAAGGCCTGATGACGTGGCGTATCGCAACTATTCTCGATTTTTTAAATTGATAGGTTCCAAAAATGGCTGTATTAAAACTCAATGAAAAAGTGGCCTGATGGTCGGTGAAAAAGCCTTTGGTAATAGTGGTGTCTGATTTTTGTGTGGCAGTATTCCATTTGCGTCGCAACTTTTGTGCTATCCATACTTGTGAATAAGAAACACTTGGCGCCACAATAACTGCCCCTCCCAGTATTGGAGGCAATGAAAGAGTAACCGGAAAACTATGCTGTGCACCCCACTGCAAGGTATCAATTATGCTTTTGAACTTAAATGCCGTATCATAAAAGGCAACCTGGTTACGAAAATTGCCATTATAACCAACACCTAATTTTTCATACCACTTAGCGGCGCCTACAGAAGTCTTTCGTTGAAAAGGATATAAGGTGCTTACCGAAAAGCCGGCATCGGGCAAGCTTACACTAATAAGCCGGGTGATACTGTTTTGATCATGATTGGCACTAAGCGTAAGATTATATGGTTTACCTGCCCATGATTTAGAATAGGTAATGGAGGAACCTAACCGATTTTGAAAATTAGCCTGGGTATTGTTTGTCACCAATTGATTAAATCTTGTAGAACCGGCATTTACATTAGCAGAAAAATTGGTGCCGGGTCTTGCCTTCCCGTCTGCTGAGTGGCTCCAGGTTATAAAATAAGTCTTCGTTTTAAAATAATCAGGATCGCCTTTAAAATTCTGACGGGTATTTTGAATACTCAGATTAAAAGAACCGCTATACCGGTATCGTTTACGATAAGTTGGGTTCACATTAGCTGACCAGCCCCCAAACGAATAAATGTTGCCATACACTTTAGCATCCCAATAATCGCTTAATACTTTATAATAACCCAACCCTTCGAGCCCCAACCCAAATTGTTCATTATTGGCAAATCTTGGCGGAAGCAAACCCGAATGACGGCCCTGGCTTAACGGATAAAAACCAAATGGTAAATAAAGAGGTATTGGCACACCTTCAAATTCAAGGTGAGCCGGGCCTGATACGGCTAACTTCTGATTAATCACCTTCATTTTGTTAGTCCTGATACCAAAGTGAGGTTCATCCAGTATGCAGGTAGTAAATGTTGCTTTGCTTGCAAAGGTTACATTCTCACTTACTTTTTTTGCCCGGTCGGCAATGACCAGAAACTCACCCTGCATGGTGTAGGTATTCTTTGTTAACCCTACCTGTGTTTTAAAATTATACCGTA
This sequence comes from Chitinophagaceae bacterium, assembly GCA_043768195.1. Taxonomy (GTDB): domain Bacteria; phylum Bacteroidota; class Bacteroidia; order Chitinophagales; family Chitinophagaceae; genus JJ008. The sequence goes on from JAYVKT010000562.1 coordinate 4,367, forward strand.
TCGTATCACTGGTAAACTCAGTGTCTTTACTTTTGAAACGAGCCGTTTCTATAATTTTTCCGGTACTGTCTTTTTTGTTTACGGCTGTTACTACCTGTGTTTGCTGATCTACTTCTACTTTAGGTGCAGTTAAAGTAATGTCGTTGTATTCTGTTTTTGTTTTCCCGTATAAGACTATTTTTTTTTTTGCAATCAATACCACCGCCGAATCTTCTGCTGCATATTTTAATGGTGCATCTAATGAGTCCTTAGAAATTTTTAGTGAAAACGTATCTGTCTTTTCTTTAAAAGCAGAATCAGTTCCCGGCAATCTGTTTGTGTCGGCAGGAAGAACGGTCAACCTGTTACTGCTGTCTTTAGCTGTTAATGGCTTGATGGTATCGGCCATTGTTGTTAAAGGACTGCGAAAATCAGGAGAGAAAATACCGTTAGCCGCTGTTTTCCACGTTAGTGTGCATAACATCGCCGCAGTTAGTATTCCGTAAAAAAAATAATTTGACCTAAATTTGTACAGTTGCTTCATCTGGTGGCAACAAAAGTAAACCTTTATCCATTGGGCTGCTATGATAGAACCTAAACAATTTGTGAAAGATATTATCCTGAAACCCCGTTAAAGAATAAATCATGATTAAACGAACCTTTCTTTTTTTCCTGTTTGCTTCGCTGTCCATCACCATTTTTTCATTTATTAATCACAACAAGCCAAAAAGTAAAAAGCAAAAGGTTATTAAGACGATAGTGATTGACCCCGGCCATGGCGGCAGCGATGGAGGTGCTAAAGGCCAATATTCCTACGAAAAGGATATCTGCCTCGCAGTTTCTTTAAAAGTAGGTGCGATGATTGAAAAAGAATTTCCAGACGTTAAAATATTATACACCCGAAAAACAGATTCTTATCCTGCCCTGCATACCCGTGCCACTTTTGCTAATGAAAACAAAGGCGATCTGTTTCTATGCATCCATGTAAACTCTGCCCCATCGCAGCGTAAATCTGAATTAACGGGTTACAAAACGGTGATATATTATACAGGTAAAGGCAAGAGTAGAAAAAAGAAAACCAAACAGGTACCCCAATATCGCTACTACACGGTGCCAAGTGCAGCCAAAGGAACGGAGACCTATATATGGGGAGCCGGTAAGCAAGATGATAAAGAATTAGCAGTAAGAGAAAATGCATCTATGCTTACTGAAGCAAATTATAAAGAGAAGTACGGTGACCTGGATCCAAACTCACCTGAGTTTATTGCTCTTTCGTTATTAAAGACAAAACAATATTTCAAACGCAGCGCTACATTAGCCGGTTATGTACAGGACGAATTTGTGAAAGTAGGCCGGGTTGACAGAGATGTAAAACAACGACCGGTGGGTATTTGGGTATTGCAGGCTACGGCCATGCCCAGTGTGCTGGTTGAAACCGGGTTTATTTCAAACCCCGAAGAAGAAAGATACCTGAACAGCGAAGAAGGGCAAATGGAACTTTCAGAATGTATAATAAGGGCATTGAAGAAATATTCCGCCTGGTTAGAAGAAAAACAGGAAGAGGAAAGCAAAGACGACAAGGATAAAACAATAAGCAGGCAAGCATCGTCAGCCGACACCCG
>JAYVKT010000563.1:0-2022 GCA_043768195.1 Chitinophagaceae bacterium
CTGCGATTTGTTACCGTGAATAGCTTCTGTACGGATGCCAGATTGATTCAGGCTGCGGGCAAGTTTGTCTGCAGCATGCTTCATCTGAGTAAATACCAGTACTGTCTCTATTGATTTATCCTGAAGTAAATGAATCAGCAATGACTGTTTGTTTTGTTTGTCCACCAGATAAAGGGATTGCTGTATAAGATCAACAGTGGATGCGGGTGGAGTAACTTCTACTTTTACCGGGTCTGTTAATAATATATCTGCCAATTTCTTTATTTCATCCGGCATAGTAGCTGAAAAAAATAAAGTTTGACGTTTAGCCGGCAGTTTCGCTATGATGCGTTTTACATCATGTACAAAACCCATGTCAAGCATACGGTCTGCTTCATCCAGTATAAAAAATTGAATATCCTTCAGGGATATATGGCCTTGCTGCATCAGGTCAAGCAAACGTCCCGGAGTAGCTACAAGTATATCAACACCGCGGCGGATATTTTGTACCTGACTATGCTGTGGCACACCACCAAAAATAACCTGGTAACGTAACGGCAAAAACCGTCCATAGGATTGTATGCTTTCCCCGATCTGAATAGCAAGTTCCCGGGTTGGAGTAAGTATCAACGCTTTGATCCGTCGCTGCGATTGATTTGTTTGTTGCATCTGCTGATGCATTAATTGTAAAACAGGAATAACAAAAGCTGCTGTTTTACCTGTACCTGTCTGGGCACAGCCGAGCAAATCTCTTTTTTGTAAAATAACTGGAATTGATTTTTCCTGGATGGGTGTAGGATTGGTGTATCCTTCTTTGCTCAGGGCCTGTAATACAGGCTCGATGAGCTGTAAATTGTTAAATGACACTTATTAAAATGTTTTCGTAAAAAAATGTGATAAGGCTACCAAAAACGTATCTGATACTTTATCTGCCTTAGGTTAAGCGGTCACAGAGTTGGAGGAGATAAACTACTTCAAAAACAGGGAAGCACTAACTGTAAGAACAGCGAAGCTACGCTAAAAAAACGGGATGGCTGAATATATTTTAAAATAAAGGCGTTAATACATTGTAAAATGTATTATGCTTTTTGCAATCCCATTACAACCCAAAGTACCACTATACTTAAAAGTGCAGCAAAATAGCACCACACTGAAACGAAGAAGCCACTATAAAAAATAACTGCGATCGTATAAGATAATAGAAAAGCAACACCAAGCCATTTCATTCTTTTAATACTTGATACAAATGGTGCGACAATAGTTGACATAAAATAGAATAAACTGATTAGCCATTCAATTTTATAAGTGTTTACCGGCAAATCAAACTCAAAATGAATATGGTGCTTCTCCCCCATTACCTGCACAGGATATTTTAATAATACATAAAGGAGACATAGCGATACAATTGCTCCGGCTGCCAACAATACACTTATTATCCTTTTCCGCTTTTTGTCCTTCTCCAGCAACCAGACTGTAAATGGTACATAAACCTGCCACACTACTAGTGCAAATACAAGGAAAACATCCCGAAAGAACGGACTATGAGTTAAAAAATCATGCATACCTGTCATAGAAGACATATCATGATCCTTCATAGATAACCAAAGCATCCCTTCAGAAAATTGCTGCACTGAAAAAATAAATGGAATAGCAGCAAACAAACGATGCGGTGGTTTTTTAGCTTTTACAATAGCCACAACCCCAATTACAGCTAATGCTGCACTGGCACCAAAACTTGCATCCGATGAAAAACACATAGCAGCTTATTTTAGTTCTGAACCTTTAAAAGGAAGAGTTACTAAAACAATGATAACACCTTTTAATTGAAAAGGCCAATTTCCTGAATAAATAAATTATTCACTTTTTGCGGAACAATTACTTTTCATCCGAAACTTATCGCAGCTATGTAATAAATTTTAAACCAGTACTCCTTTTAAGATTAGACAATTGTAAAAGAAAATACAAGTTCCTTAAACCCGATAAAAAAAGTATAGAGATTTCACTTGTCAAAAACTACTGTAGTCAAATTTTTGCCCTCCTACT
>JAYVKT010000564.1:0-2221 GCA_043768195.1 Chitinophagaceae bacterium
ATGCAGCATCCACGGCTATTTATGGAGCAAGGGGTTCAAATGGTGTTATTCTGATCACAACCAAAGGCGGAAAAAATACCGGCGGAAAAACAACCGTTACCTATAACGGCTTTTATGGCGTGAGCAAACTTGCCAAAGAACTGGATCTGATGAACCCTTACAATTTTGTATTGTGGTCTTATGAAAGGGCTAAATATACCGAGAATGCAACGGATACTTCGGTAGCAGCACAATACATGAAAAGGATGAGTTATTATGATACGATTGCCAATACCTATAAAAATTATCCAACTCCGGACAACTGGCAGCAAAGGATACTTGGCCGTAATGCGGCACAAATGACGCATAATATTTCAGTTAACGGCGGAACAGATGCCACACAATATAACCTGAGTGTTACAGTAAATAAACAACAAGGACTATTGATCAATTCTGATTACGACAGAAAACTGGCAAGCTTCCGTTTTGATCACAAAGCGTCAGCAAACCTCAAAATTGGGTTTAATGTGCGATACAATGAGCAAACGGTTGGTGGTGCGGGTACTTCCGATGTAGGTGGTGCCGGAAGCAACAGGTTACGTCAGTATATTCGTTACAGGCCATTTATTTTGCCGGGACAGACTGAAGATTATTATGATCCTACACTTGATGCAAATAGTCCGGGTAACGGATTGAACCTTGTTAACCCGATACAGATGAGCAATGCGGAATACAGGGTTCGTAATATAACTGCTTATAATTTCAGTGGGTATGCAAACTATAGTTTTTCAAAACTGTTTTCATTCAAAAGCACTTTTGGATATGATGTGAATACCAATACATCATACGGTTATGATGATACACTCACCTCAAATGCAAGAAATTTCAACAGGTTACCAGTTTTGACACTGAATACAGTGAAAAATACGACGATTAATAATTCGAACGTATTTACCTATTCAAACCCATCCATCTTACATTCAAAACATAGCTTAGACGTTTTGATCGGACAGGAAATTTATCAGACAAACAGTAAACTAAACAACATGGAAGTAAGGTATTTCCCAGTAGGAACCAAGCCTGATCTTGCTTTCGCAAATCTTGGATTGGCAACGCCACCGGCTGGTTTATCACAACCCAAACCTTCTTCATCAGAAATCAATACCACCCAAATGTCATTTTTTGGAAGGGTGAATTACAGTTACAACAGACGATACCTGTTAACCATTAATTTCAGGGCGGATGGTTCTTCTCTTTTCGGACCGGATTACAGCAGTCTTATCGCTCCATCTGATCCTACCAACCGTAAATGGGGTTATTTCCCATCAGCATCTGTTGCATGGAAAGTTTCACAGGAGAATTTCATGAAAAAAATAAATTTCATTAATGATGCGAAGATCAGACTTAGCTATGGCCAGTCGGGAAATAACCGGATTGCTGCTTATGGCTATACCACCGGTTATGCACCACCGGCAAATGCAGGATATGGTCTCAACGATGTATTGAACTATACCTTAACCCTGCCTTCAAGATTGGGTAATCCTTTTCTTCAGTGGGAGTCTTTGACTTCACAAAACCTTGGGTTTGATTTTAGTTTGCTTAAAAACAGGATTACATTAACGGTAGATATCTATACCAATACCACCAAAAACCTGTTGATTGAAAATAAAATACCCCCAACATCAGGATATACCACCCAATACCAGAATGTAGGCAGTACCCGTAATAAGGGTATCGAGTTTCAATTAGGGGCAACTGTGGTTCGCAATAAGAATTTTAACTGGAACGCGAATTTTAATATCGCCTTCAATAAGAACAGAATTATCAGTTTGGGTTCTCAAACACAATTTACTGCCAACTCCGGTTGGTTCAGTTCTACAGCCAATCCTGATGATTACCTGTTAAGGGTGGGCGATGAGATTGGTACAATCTATGGGCTGAAAACAGATGGGTTTTATACAGTGAATGATTTTACTACCACTCCTTATGTAAATGCCGCCAATAATTTACGTTATCCTACTTTATTGTATCAATACACATTGAAATCAGGTGTTGCGAATGCAGCCCCGGTACTTTCTACAGGTCTTGCTTCACCGGGATTGATTAAATATGTTGATATAAACGGGGATGGTAAAGTTACCATAGCAGATGACAGAACAGTGATCGGTCATGCACTGCCTAAATTTACAGGTGGTTTCAACCAGCAGTTTTCATACAAGAGTTTTGATGCCAGTGTATTTTG
>JAYVKT010000565.1:0-3405 GCA_043768195.1 Chitinophagaceae bacterium
GTAAAAAACTGGCTTCGCCAAAAGCAAAAAAGGAGTATTGCTGTTCGTAATAAAATCCCTGTTTATATTCGCTATATAACCTGCGAAGGCAGGAATAACAACATTGTTTTTTATGATGATATATATTCAGAGGATAAGATGCTGAGAGAGAAATATTTCGCCTTAAAGTGACTGTGCTTTGAAGAAGTTTGCTACAGAATGGTAAAAAAGGATATTTTCGGGCTGCCCGACCCCCTCCAAACCAATGAATATTAAGTAAATAATTTATTTCACGATATTGAACTTACCAGTTATTTTTGTTCAGTTATAAACCAAACTATCTCTTTATGAAGAAGATAATATCAGCATTTTTTGCGCTGTACATGCTTGTACCATCTGCTAATAGCCAAAATAGGGACTATGTCAGGCAGCCAGCTATTTGTATCAGCTTTTTTCTTAACGACTTTATTACTGCTGAAAGAATTCGTACCACATCACTTAGCTCAGTTATAAGTGATAAGAAATTTGCAAAAATGAGCCAGATGTCTCCCGGTTTGGCAATTAATTACTTTAAGGGATTAGCCAACCATGTGGATTTTGCTGCCAGCCTCGGAGGCTCTTTTGTAGATTACCCAATGCCCGGCAGAGCATTTGCCAGCGATAATTTTTTGCTGGATTTCAGTGCCACAGTAAACCTTAAAATGACAACGGAGAAATATTGGGTTCAACCATATATCATTGCAGGCGTTGCTGCCCATAAATATCGTTCTTATTATGGAGCCACCTTGCCATTAGGATTAGGCGTGAAAATTAATTTCTTTGACGAAGCACATCTTTTTTTAAATTCTACCTATCGGGTTCCTGTTATCACCGAAACGTCTAATTATCATTTGCAGCATAGTATTGGCATCGCTGGTTCAATTGGTAAAAAGAAAGAAGTAAAAGTTATTGAACCACCCCCGCCACCGCCAGATACTGATGGCGATGGTATTATTGATGCAGAAGACAAATGCCCTACTGTAAAAGGTCTGGCAAAATATCAGGGTTGCCCGATACCGGATACAGATAAAGATGGTATTAACGACGAAGAAGATAAATGCCCAACAGTTCCCGGCCTGGCCCGCTATCAGGGTTGCCCTATACCTGATACTGATAAAGATGGCATCAATGATGAAGAAGATAAATGCCCGACTGTATTCGGTGTAGCCCGTTATCAGGGTTGCCCGGTTCCGGATACTGATGGTGATGGTGTGAATGATGAAGAAGATAAGTGTATTACTATCCCCGGCCCGAAAGAGAATTTTGGTTGCCCTATTATCACTGAAGAAGTGAAGAAAAAAGTAAATACAGCAGCAAAAAATATACTGTTCATAACTGGAAGCGCCAAACTGCAAAAATCATCCTTTAAGGGATTGGACGAAGTAGCTAAGATTATGGCTGAAAATCCAGGCATGAGCCTTGCAATTGATGGCCACACTGATAATGTTGGTAAAGATGAGTATAACCAAACACTTAGTGATAACCGTGCCGCTTCAGTAAAAACTTACCTCGTAAGTAAAGGAGTAGATGAAAGTCGTATTACTGCAGAAGGCCATGGCGAAACCATGCCGATTGCAGATAATAAAACAGCCGCTGGTCGTCAGCAAAACCGCAGATCAGAGTTGACGTTGAGTTATTATAAATAAACCAATTGCTTAATAAAATAAATGTCCCGGCTTCATGTCGGGACATTTTTATTTAAGACAAACTACAGCCAGCTAAAATTTTACATACTTTTCTATTAGCCGTTTATCAATCCCTTTCTTTCTAGTTTTAGGCGGGCCTATTAAAATAAATTCAAACAAATTCATTTAACCAGTTAGGCTGCTTTCTTATTTTATCCACAGCCCCCATTAAGAAACTCTTAAGCCTTTCATTTCCGCCATTTTCCCCTACCTTTGCGCCTCCAAAACCGCAAGGTTTTTTTATTGTATCTAAACATCTGAAAATAAAGCAGTCATGGCAGATTTAAAATTTCAAAGAAACTTTGGTATTGCCGCTCACATTGATGCCGGTAAAACCACAACAACAGAACGTATCCTTCGTTACACCGGTATGATTCACCGGATAGGTGAAGTGCATGATGGTGCAGCCACTACCGACTGGATGGAGCAGGAAAAAGAAAGAGGTATTACTATTACTTCTGCAGCCGTTAGCTGTCAGTGGAATTTTCCTACCGATAAAGGGAAAGAATTTGCTGATACCAAAAAATATTCATTCAATATCATTGATACTCCCGGCCACGTTGACTTTACCGTAGAGGTAGAACGTTCAATGAGGGTACTGGATGGTTTGATCGCTTTGTTCTCTGCTGTTGATGGTGTAGAACCACAATCAGAAACAGTATGGCGCCAGGCTAACCGCTATGGTGTTCCCCGTATAGGGTTCGTAAACAAAATGGACCGTGCCGGTGCAGACTTCCTTATGGTGGTTAAGCAGGTAAAAGATATGCTGGGTTCAAAAGCAGTTCCTCTTCAGTTGCCTATTGGTGCCGAAGATGATTTCAAAGGAGTTGTTGACCTTATTAAAATGAAAGGTATCATCTGGCACATGGAAACAGAAGGAATGACCTTTGACGAAATTGAAGTACCTGCTGATATGCTGGAAGAAGCAAAAGAATGGAGAGCAAGTTTGGTAGAAGCAGTAGCTGAATATGACGATAAGCTGATGGAAAAATTCTTCGAAGACCCCAATAGCATAACAGAAGATGAAATGCATGAAGCAATCCGTAAAGCCACGGTTGACTTAAGTATCGTTCCGATGATGTGCGGTTCATCCTTTAAAAACAAAGGTGTACAAACAGCATTGGATGCGGTTTGTCGTTACCTCCCTTCACCAATTGATATTCCTGATACCGTAGGTACTAATCCCGATACAGGCGAAGAAGAAACCCGCAAAGCTGATCCTAAAGCTCCATTTGCGGCATTGGCATTTAAAATTATGACAGACCCATTTGTGGGTCGCCTGGCATTCTTCCGGTGCTATTCTGGTCACCTTGATGCTGGTTCTTACGTACTGAATGTAAGAAGTGGTAAGAAAGAACGTATCAGCCGTATCATGAAGATGTTTGCCAACAAGCAAAATCCGATTGATTTTATTGAAGCTGGAGATATTGGTGCAGCAGTTGGATTTAAAGAGATTAAAACTGGTGATACATTGTGTGACGAAAATCATCCGATCACTTTAGAGAATATGTTCATCCCCGAGCCGGTTATCGCTGTAGCCATTGAGCCAAAAACTCAAGCTGACGTTGATAAGATGGGTATGGCTATCTCTAAACTGGTAGAGGAAGATCCAACATTGCGGGTACATACAGATGAAGAAACAGGACAAACTATTCTTCGTGGTATGGGTGAGTTGCACCTGGAAATTATCATTGACCGTATG
>JAYVKT010000566.1:0-4620 GCA_043768195.1 Chitinophagaceae bacterium
TACAAAGGATGCTGCCGCCACTACTACCTATGCAGGGGCTCTTTCTTCGTTGAAGAAAAATGCTTTTATGTTGAGTGTTAGTTTGAGAAAGAGATAAAAGAATACTGTAAGCAGCGGATGCGATATCACAACTGTCATCCTTGTACTTAATAAGTATTTAAATGAAAAAAATATTTATCAGCTGTCTCTCTTTGTTCCTGTCCATATCTCCATTTGCACAACATACTGAGTTTTATGCCGGATTAAACGGTGGTGTTCTATCTTTTCGGGGAAACGATGCTGTGAATTCATCCTTCATAAACCTGACTGATGTGAGCTCAATTGGTAATTATACAAATGATTTATACAGTAAAAAATCTGGGATTGGCATTGGAGTAGATATCGGGATGCAAAGAATTACAAAAAGCAAATTTATATATGGCATAGCAACAGGTATGGAGCTTTTAAAGCACAGAATACCTATTACCGCAGTAGCTGGAATGGTAGGATCTATTGAAGCAAAAGGCGAGGTTAACATACATTCTCATTTTATTAATGTAAAACCATCGGCAGGATACCGCTTTTCCTTAAATAAAAAAATAACATTAGACCTGGCAGCAAGTTTAGAAATTGCTGTTGGCTTAGCCCATTTATATGAAGTGGGGACAGCTACAATAACCGGAAGCAAAGATGTTGTAACGGTAGAAAACGACAGGGATGAAATACCAACCGATATACGACCCGGCTTACAAGCGAAAGTAAATATGAAACGGTATTCATTATTGGTTGGCTATTGGATGGGTCAAACTAATTATTACAAAGGCTATGTGGGTGGCAGTTTTGAGGCTTACTCAAACTTGTTCCGGTTGGGCTTAAGTTACCGGTTTAATAAGCTAAAATAACCGGCTTGTTTCGACAATTAACTTTCAACAATTGTAACAAACTCCTGTTCCAGTCCCAAAGAATGTTCATATAGTTTACTGATAAACCGGTTCCCCCACTTAGCATAGTAACAGGCGAGATTTTCTTTTCTTTCCTGCAAGCCACCACCGGGAAACAGTTGCTCTTTAGTAGTATGTATCTGCCGCTGCTGGTCGGCAAATTTTCTTTTTTCTGCCCGCAGCATTTTCTTTTCCAGCTCCCGCAACCGGGATACCGTATTGACTTTTAAAGCATCCACATGTTTTTCCAAAGTGGAATCAACAGCCGTGGCTTGCTTTTTAAAAGTTGCGTAGAGTTGTTCTAACTCTGTTAGTGAGCCATTCAGTTTTGTTTCGTTTTTACTTTCTTTGGTTACCAGCCTGTTCATGAGTTCCTGCTCCGGTAAAAAGAAATCGTCAATCGTAAAGCCAAGGTGGTTGATTTTCTCCAACTGATTCTTTTCTGCAATCAAAAAAGAGTTGCGTAGTACAAGCAAAGGAAAGGGAACTTTATAATGTGTAAACAAATCTTTCAGTTGCAGCCAGTATGCCGTTTCTCCCCCGCCGCCGATAAAAGCGATGTTTGGCAAAATTGTTTCCTGGTACAATCCACGGAGAATAACATTGGGACTGAACCGTTCGGGATGTTGGTGCAACTCCTTAATCATTGTGATGTCGTCAAATGAATATTGAGTGTTTAGTATTGAATATTTATTATTCCCTTTTTCAATCCGCTCCCTCTTATCATCCAGCAAGTAAAACAAATTAATCTCTCTTGGATTGGCCTGCACTTTATATCCGGCAGTCTGTAATTTATTCGCCGTCTTTTCTACAATACCCGAAGCAGTTTGATTCTGCAAATCATCTTCAAACAGTTCTACCATTTGCTTTTTCAAGGCAGCATTGTCAGGCAACAATACAATCAATCCATATTCAGCAAACAAACTATTGACGAACCGGAATGTGGCTTCCTGTATCGGTGTTCCTTCCTTGTAAAACTCTTTTAGCTGAGAAATAATTTCCTTGCCATTTGGCAAAACAGATAGCTGTCCTTCCATTAAATCAATCAACCTAATTAATTCTTTATCCACTTTCATTCTGCCCACTGCGCCGGTTTGTTTTGTTTGCCACACTAACTTTTCGCCACCAAGATGGATATGATTCAGTTCGTCCAAATCAGCATCTTCTGAACCAATATAAAAAACAGGGATAAAATTTTGTGCCGGCAATAATGCTTTCAACTGGTCAGCCAGTTTTATAGCATGAACAATTTTATAAATAAAATACAGCGGCCCGGTAAAAATATTATTTTGATGAGCCGTAGTGATGGTGAAGGTTTCGGCAGAAAGTAACAGTTCGATGTTCGATTTTACTTTGTCACTTGTTTCAACATCTTTATACTGATTCTTTAATTCCTGTACCAGTATATCCCTGTTTGTAACAAAATTTTTTCTTGCTTCAATTGCTTTTTGAATGCCTTGTAATGTGGGTGGGTGGGAGAAGAATGGTTTTAATGCCGCTGCCTGATCAATATAGTCCAATGCTATTTTGGAGAAAGCTCCTGTCTGGCGATAAGGCAACCGGGTAGATGTACAGTCCATAAGCGAATGTAAAAGTAAGAAGTCTATCGGGGAACTAATAATCCTGATAACAATTTACTTTCATTTAAACATTTCTTTACCACATAGAACATAGAAAACATAGTTTCCACATAGTGTCAGTCTATGTGTGTATTTCTATGCTCCTATCTTACTATGTGGTAAAAACTTACTGGTCTCATGAAAACCTTTCAACACTAAATGGTTTTACATTCATGCTGGTGGGTTGATTATTCACTACTTCATCCACTAATTTCCCCGTTCCGGCTCCCAGGCTCAGCCCCAGCATAGAATGACCGGTGGCTACCGTTACATTAGTATATTTTTTAACCCGGCCAATATAAGGCAATCCATCTGCCGAACAGGGGCGATAGCCATACCAGATTTTTTCTTTAGGTGGTAACGGTATATCAAAGTCAGGATAAAAACGTTTGACAGCATCCAATATCCCCTGCACCCTGTTCATCCGTGGTGGTGTTTTGTGAGAAGTAATTTCCATCGTACCGCCAAAGCGAATCTTGTTCCCATCCATCGGGGTGATGGCGGCACGGCCTTCGAGCAACACTGCCGGGTAATTTACTTTATATGGAGAGTCTTCCAATGTAACGGAGTAACCCCTTCCCGGCATTAATGGAATTTTTACTGCCAGCAACTTTGCCGTTTGCCTGCCCCAGGAGCCGGTAGCTATTACAACTTCATCCGGCTCATATACACTATCGGCAGTAATTACTTTATTTACTTTTCCCCCGGCCTTTTCAAACCGTATTACTTCCTGGTTCGGAATCAACTTTACTCCTTGCTGCTTCAGGTAAGTAATCAGGTTTTGCATTAATTTATTGGGATAGCAATGTGCATCGCAATTAAAAAGTATTGCACCCAGCCCATTGATTCTCGTTTGCGGCTCTAATGCCTGCATTTCATCCTTACTTAATAATTGTGTATCGGTGAGCCCCAGTTCAATTGCTTTTTCCACTGTATGTTTTGCATGTTCACCACCAGCTTCAGTTTGAAAAATTTCCAGCAGTCCTTTTCTTTCATACGCAAAATCAAAGCCGGGGATGGTTAACCAATCTTCATATTCCTTTTTACTAATGATGGCAATATCCCGAAGCGGTTCCGCTGCAGTTTGTACATGATTTTTTGTGGCACTGCGAACAAACTTCAATCCCCAGTTAACCAGGTTCCAATCCAGCCGTGGCTGCACATAAAAAGGGCTTTTAGAATTCCACATCCATTTTAATCCCTGCTTTACAATACCCGGTGTGGCTAATGGAATAAAATGACTGGGGCAGATATAACCACAGTTGCCATAAGAACAATTATCGGTAAAGTCTCCTTTATCAAGAACAGTTACATCCCAGCCAGATTTTTGCAAGTAGAATGCCGAACTTAAACCAATGATGCCGCCGCCTATGATTGTTACCTTACCCCTGTCTCCGCCGGTTGGCGGAGAACCTATATTTATAGTTTCCTTTGATTCCATTACTTTATTTCAAATTCTAAAAAATATTTTTTCTTGAAATTTAAACCACATGGCACACAATAGAAAAACACATAGCTATGTGATACCTATGTTCCTCTTTGCCTATGTGGTTCAACCTTATATGCCATGAAAAATTACAATTCAATTATCATTCCTTCTTCCGCCACACCAAACCCATCTGCTTTCACTTTTTTCTTTTCTGCCGATTCTTTTTTCAGCAATGGATTAGTATGATTGAAATGGATAAATACAATTTTCGATTTTGCTGCCGAAGATAAGGATGAAAATTTTTGGAGGCTTTCTTCCACAAACGGATGCGGAACTTCACTCATATTCCTGCCAGGCAGTTCTCCATTTTTATAAAATGTTCCATCGAGCAATGCCAAATCAACCTTGCCAACTGCTGCAACAATATCGTTTTCCCATTTCGCCCATTTATCTATATCAGGGATAAAAAGAATTTTCTTCTTGTCACTTTCGATTACAAAGCCCACTGTTTCAGAAAATTCATCCCGGTGTGGTACTTTAACGGGTGTAACTTTCAATGAAGAATTTACCGGGACTGCACTATCTGCTTTCAAGGATTGTAATTGAATATTTTTTAACGAAACCAGCTGACTCCACGGTCCGCTATTTTTCA
>JAYVKT010000567.1:0-17740 GCA_043768195.1 Chitinophagaceae bacterium
TTCATATTGCCGTAGCGGTTCTGCAAACGATCAACCTCGTTATTTATCATTTCATCAGTAACGGTAACAACGTAACGGGTAGTTTTGGCTTTAGCTAAATCAGGCAGATTGAATTCAGGCTTCATCCCTACTTCAAACTCAAATGAATAATCAGCAGGATTATTTACATCCAATTGCTTAAAATCAGATTCTAGCGGAAGAGGCTGGGCAAAGATTTCCAGCTTGTCATTTTGCAGATAGCCAACAAGCTCCCGGTCAACTGTCTTTAATACTTCATCAGTAAAAAGAGAGGACCCGTACATTTTTTTAATCAGCCCCGAAGGCACCATTCCTTTTCTGAAGCCGGGAATATTTGCTTTCTTACTGTATTCTTTCAATGCCTTTTCAAAAGAAGGGAGGTAATCGGTCTTTTCTAATTTCACTGTCAGCTTTTCATGCAGCAGACCGATGTTTTCTTTGGTAACTGTAGCCATTATAGAAGTTTATTGTTTGTAGTTTATAGTTTATAGTTGTTCAATTCGGGTGATTCTTTACAGTAGGAAAATGGCTGCTGTAAGAACTTCAAACCAAAAACTATAAACCATAAACTAACTTGTGCGGGTGGAGGGACTCGAACCCCCATGCCTCACGGCGCCAGATCCTAAGTCTGGTACGTCTACCAATTTCGCCACACCCGCAATTAGGGCTGCAAATGTAGGGCATTTTGGCTTCATGTAATGCCTGAAAGAAGCCGAATTTCTAACACTTTCTTACTTTCTCACTTCTCCCTCTTAGCTTATTTCAGTAAATTCGTAGACAATGGAAACTGTAGCCCAGATACCGAAGTATAATTTAAACGATGAAGAGGAAAAAAAACTAATCCTGCGGGAGTACCGTTCGTTGTTAAAGGCACTGAAGACCAAATTAAAACCCGGAGATAAAAATCTTATCCGTACGGCTTTTGAAATGTCTGCCGAAGCCCACAAAACCATGCGGCGCAAAAGCGGGGAGCCTTATATCCTTCACCCGATAGCCGTAGCAAAAATTTGTGCTGATGAAATTGGCCTCGGCGTTCGTTCCACCATTTGTGCACTGTTGCATGACACGGTTGAAGACACCGATATTTCTCTCGAAGATGTAAAAAGGGAATTTGGTGAAGAGATAAGCCGCATCGTAGATGGGTTGACTAAAATTTCCAATGTCATAGATGTAAACGCTTCGCAACAGGCAGAAAATTTCAAAAAAATATTACTCACCCTTACGGATGACCCCCGTGTTATTTTAATCAAGCTGGCCGATCGGTTGCATAATATGCGGACACTCGACAGTATGAAACGGGAGAAGCAGTTAAAAATTTCTTCTGAAACGGTATATGTGTATGGCCCACTGGCCCACCGCATGGGTTTGTACAATATTAAAACAGAAATGGAAGACCTGGCGATGAAGTACATGGAGCCGGATGTGTACAAAGAGATTGCAAAAAAATTATCTGAAACAAAAAAAGAAAGGAGTAAGTATATTAATGAATTTATCAAACCAATTAAAGACAAGATAGATAAGGCTCAATTAAATGCAGAAATTTACGGCAGACCCAAGAGTATTCATTCCATCTCTAATAAAATGAAAAAGAAAGGGGTGGGATTTGAAGAAGTGTATGACTTGTTTGCCATCCGTGTTATATTAGACTCATCACCTGAAAAAGAAAAAGAAGATTGCTGGAAAGTGTATTCGATGATAACAGATGAATACAAACCATCAACAGAACGGTTAAGGGACTGGTTGAGTAATCCAAAATCAAACGGGTACGAAGCATTGCATACCACCGTAATGGGGCCCGAAGGGAAATGGGTAGAAGTACAGATACGGACTAAGCGGATGAACGAGATTGCAGAAAAAGGACTGGCCGCCCACTGGAAATATAAAGAAGAAACAAATGACGAAAGCCGGTTTGATAAATGGTTTCAGCAGATAAGGGAAGTAATCAGCAACCAGGACACAGATAGCATAGATTTTTTACAGGATTTTAAAACCAGTTTTCTGGCCGAAGAAATTTATGTCTATACACCGAAAGGGGATGTAAAAATGTTGCCCGTTGGTTCCACCGCTTTGGATTTTGCCTTTTCCATTCACAGTGCTATTGGTGTAAAAACAATTGGGGCAAAAGTCAATCATAAATTAGTACCCATCAGTCATAAACTGCATAGCGGCGACCAGGTAGAAATAATAACCAGCAGCAAACAAAAAGCATCAGAAGACTGGCTGGGCTTTGTTGTTACTTCCAAAGCAAAAGGAAGGATTCGGGATGCCCTGCGGGAAGAAAAAAGAAAAGTAGCAGATGAAGGCAAGTACACGGTGCAGCGAAAGCTGGAAGGGCTGGGTGTTTCCATGTCGCAGCATAATATTGATGAACTGGTGCAATGGTACAAACTGCCCTCTAACCTCGATCTGTTTTACCAGGTGTCGGTTAAAAATATAGATCTGAAAGATCTGAAAGACTTTAAAGTACATGGTGACAAGATTGACGCACCAAAGCCGCTTAAAATTGTAACTGAAAAACAGGAATACATTCCGCAACCCGGGAAAAAAGATGCTGAACTGGTCATCTTTGGCGAAAGCAGCGATAAGATTGTTTATAACCTGGCCAATTGTTGCAAGCCCATTCCGGGAGATGATGTGTTTGGATTTGTAACCACCGGCAAAGGATTAACCATACACCGCACCAACTGCCCCAATGCTGCCAAGCTACTGGCTAATTACGGGCATCGGGTGGTAAAAACAAAATGGGCGAAGAACAAAGAAATCTCTTTCCTTACCGGGGTAAAGATTGTGGGGATGGATGATGTGGGAGTGGTGAATAAAATAACCATGCTGATTTCCGGCGATTTGAAAATAAATATTGCCGCCCTTACCATTGAAGCCAAAGAAGGTCTGTTTGAAGGAAATATAAAACTCTATGTGCATGATAAGGAAGAATTGGACAACCTGGTCCAGAGTTTACACAGTCTGCCCGGTATAGAATCGGTGGAACGGTATGATATGGAGG
Source organism: Chitinophagaceae bacterium (assembly GCA_043768195.1). GTDB lineage: Bacteria > Bacteroidota > Bacteroidia > Chitinophagales > Chitinophagaceae > JJ008. The sequence continues at coordinate 3,023 of JAYVKT010000567.1, forward strand.
ATATACCTTCGTAGATAGTAAGCAGTTTTATGAGTACACCGCCTTATCAATATGATCGTCGCCATTCTACCCGTTACACTTTTATTAGCAAGGGCAGAGTTGGAGCAATAGTTAAAGTTGTCGAATTCACCCCTACTACTGCAAAAAATATTCTGAATCTTGGTTTTGGAGATTTACTTGCTGATGGAACTATTGACGATATAGCCAAAACGAACAACAATGATATTGTGAGGGTTTTGGCTACGGTGATTGATATTATAAAAGACTTTACAACTGATTATCCGTGGGTAAAAATTGTATTTTCCGGAAGTAATGCGATAAGGACTTCATTATACCACCGAATTCTTAAAATGTATTATCAAAATTTCATTATTAATTTTACTATTACTGCTTTGATAAAGGAAGGAAACGGGTTTGCGGAAGTTGGTTTTGACCCTTCCGGATCAGCAAAATATTTTGCTTTTCTGATTAAAAGAAAATTGTAATTTTACGATATGCCAATAGTTAAAAAAAAGGCTTCCAAAAAAGCAATCCCCAAAACAATAATTGTTACTAAAAGCAAAACTTCTACGGCTACCTCACTATTTCCCAAAAAACTTAATAAGGTAAACGCTATGCTTGGTAAAACAAGGTTGCTTGTATCTTAATCTTAAAATGAGATGAATGTTTTTGCGGATACTTTATAGAACAACCTGATATAAAGTATATTAAATATGCCCGGTATAGAATCGGTGGAGAGGTATGATATGGAGGATATTCCATCCTGATGCTTAAAAACCCCACTTTTTTGTGCATAATCAACCCTCTTGATTCAGTCACAAATGAAAATTTTGTTTAACTTGTTGGCTTCTTTCGGCATCTGATAATTACCAACAACTGCATCTTTTTATGAGACTGAAATTGCTGAAGCTTATTGCTGTAATGAGTTGTTTTCTATTTTTTACAAGAACAGCAAATTCTCAAAACTGTATTCCAACAAATATTGGCGGAGCAGTAATTAACCTTGCATGCAATCAGGTTTGTTCTACGTTCACTTTTCGGATACCACATATAAAAGGGACTGGCGATTATGTGGTTAGCTCAATACCTTATAACCCTTATCCCTACACAGTTGCCACAAGTAATGAGCTTACGACTATTTATGTTGATGATAATTACAGCCCTATAGTAAATATTCCTTTTAATTTTTGTTTTTATGATGCTATCTATGGTCAATGTGTTGTTGGTTCAAATGGTCTTCTGACTTTTGATATTAATAATGCAGCTCCATGTGGTAACTCATACAATCAATCTCAGCCTATTCCATATCTATCAAGTAATATATGCAGCAATGCTGCTGCATACTATCCGCAGGCATCTATAATGGGAATTTTCACGGATTTATATCCTGTTGCTGCGTCTTGTCCTCCTGATAGAAAAATTGCCTGGCATATAGAGGGCACTGCCCCATGCAGAAAATTTGTTCTAAACTATTACCATGTTGGTATGTTTGGGAACGGAAACTGGTCATCCGGCGGTACTAATTGTAATTCACTTAATCCAACAACATTTCAAATTGTTCTTCATGAATCAACAGGCATAATTGAAGTAAACATAGAAAGAAAAGGATGTAATGCAACTGCTGGGACAGGATTTAATGCCATTCTTGGTGTACAAAATTGGGCAAGGGATAAGGCAAGATGGGCTCCCGGAAAGAATGCCACTATATGGAATGAATCAAATACTGCTTATAGATTTACTCCTTCGGGACCGGGTTCCAGATATGTTATCTCCGAATTACTTGATTTATCAGCCACTGTAGTTGCCACTGCTGATACAGCTACCACAACAGCAGGGCTTCTTGATGTAAGCTTTACTAATTTCTGTCCGCCGGCCGGTAGCAATCAATATGTAATAAGAACAACTTTTTCTGCCTGTGATAATCCTTCTACATTTCTAACCAACTTAGATACGATAACGATAAACAGAACAAACAGCCTTAATGCTACTGCTGCTACCACCAACACAGTCTGCGGCCCCCCCACTGGTACTATCACGGTAACCGTTCCTGCTGGTGTGGGCACTGCCCCTTATACTTTTGTATTAGATGGCATCACCACATTTACTGGCGCAAGCCCCTACACTTTTACGGGTGTATCATCAGGCCCGCATACGGTTGTAGTAACAGATGCGTCTGGTGGCTGTACCAGCACAATCAATGTTACTGTTAATCTCACCAATGGTATTACTGCTAATGCAACAACATCAGCAACAGCCTGCACTGGTGTCAGCAACGGAACAATTACCGTAACACCTACGACCGGCACAGCACCTTTTAGCTATTCATTGGATGGAGGTGCAGCGATAGCAGGCCCGGTTCCGTACACATTTACCAATGTGGCTTCGGGCCCGCATACAATTGTAGTAACAGATGCGGCAGGTTGTGTTTCTAGTATTATTAATGTAACTGTCGCTGTTGGCTCAGGCATTACTGCTAATGCAACAACTGCTACCACTTCCTGCCCCACAGCAGCCAACGGATCTATAACTGTTAATGCAACGGCAGGCACTGCTCCTTTTACTTACCAGTTAGATGGCGGTGCCGTTTTTAGTGGTGCCAACCCTTATACTTTTACTGGTGTGGCAGCAGGTGCACATACCGTTGTTGTAACAGATATTATTGGCTGCACCAGAACAATTAATGTAACCGTAGCTGCCGGCCCATCATTGACTGCTAACGTAACTTCTGCGGCCACATCCTGTGCCGGTGCAATGAACGGAACGATAACAGTAACCCCAACAGGCGGAACCGGACCTTATACCTGGTCACTAAACGGTGCTCCGTCTGTTCCGGGAGCATCGCCCTATACATTCACAAACCTCGCTCCGGGTAATTATACGGTAGTTGTCACCGATGCTTCCGGCTGTGTTACTAATTCAATCCTGACTAATGTAGCACTAGGCCCTCCATTTTTTACTGGTGTAGCAGTGACACATGCATTATGTAATGGAAGTGCAACGGGAATTATTACTGTCATGGTACCTACAACTGGTACTCCCCCTTACCAGTATTCACTCGATGGAGTAACCTGGCAGTCAAGTAATGTTTTTAGTGGTCTTCCTGCAGGTGCTTATACCTATTATTTCAATGAAGCAAATGGCTGTCTTGGTGCACAAAATGCTACAGTTGTTCAACCAACTGCTATAAGTTCTTCTGCTTCCACGGTAGCGGTTGTTTGCAATGGGCAAAATAATGGAATCATAACTGTAACAGTAACAGGGGGTGTTGGATCATACCAATATTCGATCAATGGCGGGAGCACCTGGCAGTCAAGTAATGTGTTCAATGTTGCAGCCGGTACTTATACCATTACTATCCGGGATGGGAATAACTGTATAACAACCCAGGCAGCAACAGTTACTGAACCAGTTTTGCTGACTGCTGCTTCTGCCAACAGCGCCGCCAGTTGCGATGGTGGTAATGATGGTGTGATAACTGTAACTGCAAACGGGGGTAACGCTGGTTATCAATATTCTTTGGATGGAATTACTTTTCAGGCATCCAATGTATTTAATGTGGCACCGGGCAACTATACCGTTACGGTAAAAGATAACCTTGGGTGTACTGCTACATTCAACACAACAGTTTTGCTGGGCAGTAATTTTACATTGACACCGCAAACAGATCCTACTATTTGCGAAGGCAGATCCACACAATTACAACTCAATTCAAACGCTACGGTTTACACTTGGACACCGGCTATTGGTCTTAGCTCCACAACAATTGCTAACCCGGTTGCCAATCCAATAGTAACAACACAGTACATTGTAACAGCCACACTCGGCCGCTGCAGTGGAGAGGATACGGTGATAGTAAATGTAAATGCAGCACCGATACCTGATGCCGGGTCTGATGGTTTTATTTGTTTTGGACAGACTTATCAGTTGAATGCTTCCGGAGGCACACAATATTCCTGGTCGCCAATCACCTACTTAAATAACCCTGCCATTGCTAACCCTATCTCTACCCCCGCAAAAGATATAAACTATACCTTGTCAATATTGTCAGATATAAACGGGTGTGCTTCATTAACAACAGACCAGATGCGGATAGACGTAACGCCGCCGATAAAAGTAAAAACATTCCCTTACGATACGGTTGGTTACAATGGCGATCAGTTCCGGTTACTGGCAGTGCCATCTGATACGGATGTAATTAATTATTCCTGGTCGCCAGTACTTGGATTGAGTGACCCTAACATTGCCAACCCAATTGTAACAGCAGGTGTTATCGGCGATGTGGTGCAGTACCGTGTTGTTACATCTACCATTGCTGGTTGCAAAGGTGAGGGGTATGTAACAGTAAGGGTCTATAAAGGCCCGGACATTTATGTTCCTACAGGATTTACTCCCAACAATGATGGAAAGAATGATAAATTCACTCCCTTCCCGGTTGGTATGAAGAGCTATAAATATTTCAGGGTGTTTAACCGTTGGGGCCAATTAGTATTTTCTACCAGTAAACTGCATGACGGCTGGGATGGGAAATTGGGTGGCAGGGATCAGGCAACGGGTACGTATGTGTGGATGATAGAAGGGGTTACTAAAGATGACAGGGTGATAACCAAAAAAGGAACGATAACGTTGATACGGTGATAGTTGATTGAAAAGATTTGAAGCCCCGGTTCCGGTAAAATGAGCCGGGGTTTTTTGTGGACTGGTTATAAAAGGCCGATTCAATTATACCAAAGTGAAAAGATAAACAGTCATAGTATTTCCTTCCTGTCGTCAAACAGGTTTGCGGCTTTGCTTCTTTGCGGTCTTTGCGTGAAATGTATTGGGCTGTTTGATAAATCACATTGGTATTATTGATAATCAAGGCACTGTGCTTTTCTCTTTACCCGCTATTTTGTGTACCTTGTAAGCCGGTTCAGTACCTGTTTAAAACCTGTTTATCCTTATTTTTCCGTTATGAGACGCAAGCTGACGAAGTATCTGGCTCTCCTTTCCCTCTTTGCTATGTTTTGTGTGCCCATTTTGGCACAGAGTTTTACATTTAGTTGTACTAAGGATACTTTAATACCACGATGCACACCGGCTAACTGTTTTACTTTAAAAGCGAAGATTCCCGACATCCATCTGCAATCTGGTTCTTACACAGTAAACCCAATTGGTGAAACACCTTCCAGTTGCTTTCCTGTTTATGTTCAACCTAATAATCCGGCAGGAACTTCCGCTAATCTTTTGATAGATGATTTTTACAGTTCAGTTTTCAATATTGGTTTTCCATTTCCATTTTATGGGGTTACTTACAACAATCTTATCATTAGCCCCAATGGCGTAGTTTCTTTTGATGTGTCGAATGCGGGAACACAAACACACTTCGGTATTCTCAGAGATTTTTTTGGATTAAGTGCATTGTCAGGAATACCGGAAAATTTGCCCAGCAGTTTATACGACAGGGCTTTGATAATGGGTCCGTACCATGACTTGAATCCCGAAGAGCCCACATCCCCAAACAGGAGGATACAATATCAGGCAATTGGTGTAGCGCCACATCGAAAATGGGTGGTTAGTTTTTTTGAAATGCCTTTGTATTATAATACTGGTGGTTGCAATTTGCTGATTGAAAACACCCATCAGGTTGTTTTGTATGAATCAACAGGTATTATTGAAGTACTTGTTTTTAGCAAACAACCCTGCACCGCCTGGAATGATGGCCGGGGTATGATAGGTATTCAAAACTTCGATCGCAACCAGGCATTGATGGTAAATAACAGGCGGGCATCAGATCCTCCCTGGGGCACACCAGGTATGCAGGAAGCGTATCGTTTTGTTCCGGCAGCCGGTGCTTCTCTTTTCAAAAGAGTAGAACTGTGTGATATTGGCGGAACAATACTTGCAACAGGAACAACAACAAATCTGGGTAATGGAAAATTGGAAGCTTCTTTCCCCAATGTCTGTCCTGTTATCGGTTCTACTATAACTTATATTGTCAGGTCTGTCTATTCAAAGTTTGATAACCCGGCGGTAGAAATTTTTGGAACAGATACTATAAGGGTAACAAAAAGCAGCGATCCTGATTTGTATGCAACTGCTACTAATACGAACTCCGATTGCTATACTTCAACCGGAACGATTACGGTTACAGTTCCTACTGGCACAGCCTTGCCACCATATCTTTTTCAGTTGGACGGTGGTGTCCCCATAAGTGGCGTTAGTCCTTTTACGTTTACGAATGTAGGCCCAGGCCCACACATCGTATTGGTTACAGACCCCACCGGAACCTGTAGCAGCACTATTAATGTATTAACAGGTAGAAATAATTCGCTAATCGCCAACACCTCATCCACACCCACAGCTTGTGCAGCAGTGTCAACAGGTACCATTACAGTAAATGCAACCAACGGGGTAGGGCCTTATCTTTTTAAATTAGATGGAGCTGCTGCAGTGCCCGGTGCCAACCCATACACTTTTACTAATGTAAACAACGGCATTCATAACATTATTGTTTTTGATGCTACCGGCTGCCAGACGAATGTTATAAATGTAAATGTGGCTACAGGGGCAGGGGTTAATGGTAATACTTCTTCAACGGTATCAAGTTGTGCGGCCATTGCCAATGCAAGCATTACTGCAACAGCCACTGCCGGGGTGGCTCCTTTTACCTGGCAATTAGATGGCGGGGCGATAGTTAGCGGTGCAAGTCCTTATACCTTTACCAGCGTAGCTTCGGGTGCACATACGGTAACTATTTATGATAATGTTGGTTGCAACAGGGTTATTAATGTAAATGTTGCTGCCGGTCCCGGGGTAAATGGAACAACAAGTTTTACGCCTGTATCTTGTCAGGGAGTTGATAATGGAACCATAACTGCTGCCGCTACTTTTGGAATAGCACCATTCTCGTTTTCATTGGATGGAGGTGCTTTTCAAACCGGCTCCAATCCTTTTCTCTTTACTGGTGTTTCTTTTGGTGCACATACAGTTGTTATCCGGGATAATGTTGGCTGCACCAGAACGATAAATGTAAATGTTTCCTCTGCAGCAGCATTTATTGCCAATGCTTCTTCAACGGCAACTAATTGCAGCGGTGCTTCTAATGGAACTGTCACAGTAACGCCGACAAATGGAACAGGCCCATACACCTTTTCATTAGATGGCGGCCCGTTTTTATCTGGTGCCGCACCATACACATTTGCCAATGTTAGCTCAGGGCTGCATACAGTTGTTGTCAGGGATGCGCCGGGTTGCATTTCTAATACTATTAATATAAATGTTGTGTCTGGGCCTGTTATTACAACTACTGTCAGCAAAACAAATGTATTGTGTAATGGTAGCGCAACCGGATCAATTACTATAGCTCAACCTGCATTAGGTGCTGCACCTTTTCAATATTCATTAGATGGCGCAGTATGGCAGGCCAGTAATAATTTTAATAGCCTCCTGGCCGGCACTTATACAGTTTTTTACCGATCCAGTAATGGATGCCAGGGATCGCAGCCTGTTACAATTACAGAACCAACAGCACTTATAGCTACAACATCTACCGTTCCGGTTGTATGCAATGGCGAAAATAATGGTATCATTAATGTAGCCCCCGGCGGTGGTGTTTCTCCCTACCTCTTTTCTATTAATGGCGGTACAAACTGGCAGGGAAACGGTACGTTTAATGTTGCTGCTGGCAGTTATACTATTACAATCAGGGATGCTAATAACTGTTTAATAACAAGACCTGTTACTGTTACTGAACCGGCAGTGCTTACGGCTGCTTCATTAAATTCAAATGCCAGTTGCGACGGGGGAAATGATGGCCGCATAACCGTAAATGCCAATGGGGGCAATGCCAATTATGTGTATGCAATAGACGGAATCAGTTTTCAGGCCTCCAATATATTTAATGTGTCACCGGGTACTTACACTATTACTGTAAAAGATAATCTTGGTTGCATCACATCATTCAATACAACGGTCGGACTGACGGTAAATCTTTTTCTTACTCCACTTACAGACCCGACTATTTGCGACGGAACATCTACCCAATTAAATGCTGTTTCTAATGCTACGATATATTCATGGTCGCCGGGAACTGGATTAAGCAGCACTACTATTCCCAATCCCATTGCCAGCCCAATAACAGCTACGCAATACATTGTTACGGCTACGCTGGGACGCTGCACCACTACCGACACTGTATTGGTAAATGTAAATAGTGCGCCGATACCCAATGCCGGTCCAGATGGAGATATTTGTTATGGAAAGAGTTACACATTGCAGGGCACGGGTGGTTTTCAGTACATCTGGACACCAGCTATTTACCTCAACACCCCTTCCGGTGCTAATCCCATAGCAACACCTACTAAAACAACAACATATACTTTATCTGTTATTGATGCAATTGGTTGCCGATCATTAGTAACGGATGATGTAAAAGTGCTTGTTTCAAGACCAATGCGGATATACACATTCCCGTTTGACACAACGGCTCATGCCGGAGATCAGTTTCAGTTGTTGGCTGCTTCAGAGGGTATCAGTTATACCTGGTCACCTGCCGGAGGATTAAGCAACCCTAATATTGCGAACCCGGTTGTTACGGTAGGTGCTATTGGTGATGAAATAACTTACCAGGTGGTTGGGGTAACAGAAGAAGGATGCAAAGGCGAAGGGTATGTAAAAATAAGAGTATATAAAGGGCCTGAAATCTATGTGCCCACAGGGTTTACTCCTAATAATGATGGAAAGAATGATAAATTCACCCCCTTTCCTGTTGGTATAAAGAGCTATAATTATTTCAGGGTGTTCAACCGGTGGGGGCAGTTAATATTTTCTACAACCCGGCTCAATGATGGATGGGATGGAAAAATATCAGGAAGAGAGCAACCGACAGGGGTTTATGTATGGATGATAGAAGGCCTAAGCAAGGATAATAAAGTAGTCACCAAAAAAGGAACAGTAACATTAATAAGATAATAAACAAGTACGGTTAATAAGTAGGTTTTATTTGGGTATAAAATTTTTCGTACGCCGCCGGAATTAATGCGGCGGCTTTTTAGTGAAGCCTTATTTTTGCTCGCCTGTAAATAAATAACCCAGCAAAAATGGTAGATGTAATACTTGGCCTCCAGTGGGGCGATGAAGGAAAAGGAAAAATTGTTGACTTTTTTGCCAAAGACTATGATGTGGTAGCCAGGTTTCAGGGCGGCCCCAACGCAGGGCACACTTTATATGTAAATGATAAAAAGGTAGTGCTGCACCAGATTCCATCGGGTGTTTTTCGCAAAGGCATTATTAACCTGATTGGAAACGGAGTAGTGCTTGATCCTATTACATTAAAAAAAGAATGTGATACGGTAGCCTCATTCGGTATTGATCTGAAGAAAAGCCTTTTTATAGCCGAACGTACACATCTTATCCTGCCTACCCACCGTGCATTAGATAAAGCTGCTGAACTATCGAAAGGGCATCAAAAAATTGGTTCAACACTAAAAGGTATTGGCCCCACTTACATGGATAAAACCGGTCGTAATGGTTTACGGGTTGGCGACCTCTTAGATAAAAACTTTACTACTTCCTACATCAAACTCCGTTTGAAGCACCAACGTTTGTTAGATAATTTTAATTTTCAGGAAGACATAACAGCCTGGGAAGAAGAATTTTTTGAAGCCCTTGAGTTTTTAAGGGAACTGAATATTGTTAACGGCGAATACTTTATTAACAACCAAATAAAAGCCGGAAAAAAAATATTAGCCGAAGGTGCACAAGGCAGTATGCTGGATATTGACTTTGGCACCTTCCCCTATGTAACATCTTCCAGCACCATATCAGCTGGTGTTTGTAGTGGCTTAGGTATTGCACCACAACAAATAAGAGATGTGATAGGGATAACAAAAGCTTATTGCACCAGGGTAGGTAGTGGCCCTTTTCCCACCGAGCTGGATAATGAAACCGGGGAGGAGCTAAGAAAAACAGGAAATGAATTTGGCGCAACTACCGGAAGACCCCGTCGTTGTGGCTGGATAGATTTGGTAGCCCTCAACTTCGCCTGTATGATAAACGGAGTGACAAAAATTGTGATGACGAAGGCCGATGTGCTGGATGCGTTTAAAGAATTACAGGTTTGCACCGATTATAACTTAAACGGAAAGAAAAGCCGGGAGATACCTTTTCAGATGGACAGACAAAAGCCAGTACCGCAGTATAAATCATTTTCTGGCTGGAATACGGATACCAGTGCAGCGAAAACGTATACAGAACTGCCTGATAGCATGAAGGATTACGTTAAGTTTATTAATGAGTACCTTGGTGTTAACATTCACTTTATATCCAACGGGCCGGGAAGGGAGCAAATTGTTGAAGTAAACTAAATTTTTCATATTTATGAATGGGTATAAATAAATTTTATTCCAACGGATTGCCAACGACAAAAAAAACAGGTTAAAAATTTGGCTAATTAAAAAGTTCGCTGAAATTTTACAGCAATAATTTTCTAAAGACTATGTCAGTAAAACCAGATAAAGAAAAAAAGATTACCGGGAAAACTAATGCCGCCTCTGAAAAAGCATCAGCAAAAAAACCAGCCTCAAAGCCTGCAAAAAAAGAAGAAGAGGAGGAGGATGATTTGGACGATGATGATGAGGATACTGCACCTGTTAAAAAAGCAGGGAAAGGAGCCGCCTCTAAAAAGGGTAAAGAGGATGACGACGATGATGATGATGGCGATGATAAACCCGATGATTGGGAGAAGCCCGAAGAGGAAGAGGAATGGGATCCTGACTTTGAAGAGTTTGATGTACCCAAATCAACAGGAAAAAAAGTTGCAGGAAAGAAAGGTGCAGACGATGACGATGATTTTAAAGTAGACGATGAGTTCAAAGATATGTTTGATGATAAGGACATGGATGACGACGATGATGACGATTATTAATTGTACCTTTTCAAACTATTGGCTACTATAACTTCAACTAACGGCACTTTTACGATAAGTGATTTTGTACAAACGAAACAAAAAGTGTTGAACTGGGTGCAACAGTTCAACACTTTTTGTTTTTTAGATAATCACCAGTATCAGAATGAGCCACACTCTATGGAATGCCTTGTGGGGGCAGGTATAAAACGAAAATTAAAGGCAGATGCCGGTTCTGCTTTAAGTCAGTTACAAAAGTTTACAACCGAAAAGAAAAGCTGGTTGTTTGGACACCTGGGTTATGATTTAAAAAATGAAATTGAAAAAGTTTCATCTGCAAATCCTGGCTATCTCGGTTTCCCCGATCTCTTTTTTTTTGAACCAGAAATTGTTATCCGGCTTTCCGGAGAGGAGCTGATTATTGAAGCAGACGATCCGGTAGCAATTTTTGCGGCTATATCTGACAATGTTGAAGTGGCTGGCACATTAATAAATGATGTTACTATTCAAAGCAGGCTTTCCCAAAAAGAATATGTTTCCATTATCAATGAATTAAAACTGCATATACTGCGGGGTGATTGTTATGAAATAAATTTTTGTCAAGAATTTTTCGCTGAAGCAGCTATTATAAACCCGTTAACGGTGTATAAAAAACTCAGTACCAGCTCACCCAATCCTTTTTCTGCATTATACAAAATAAATGACCAGTGGCTGCTATGTGCCAGCCCCGAACGATTTTTAAAAAAGCAAGGGAATAAAATTTTGTCACAACCAATTAAAGGCACCTCAAAAAGATTGCCTGGTGATAAAGAAAAGGATAATAAGAATAAGCAGGATTTAAAACATAGTGCCAAAGACCGTTCGGAAAATGTAATGGTCGTTGATTTGGTAAGAAATGACCTGGCCAAAATTTGTGAAGAAGGAACGGTGATGGTGGATGAGCTGTATGGTATTTATTCTTTCCCGCAGGTACACCAGATGATTTCCACCATCAGCGGAATGTTAAGAGAGGATATTTCGTTTTCAGAAATTATCCGGGCCACATTCCCAATGGGATCTATGACAGGTGCACCAAAGAAACGGGTGATGGAATTAATAGAACAGTATGAACAGACAAGACGTGGCATTTTTTCTGGGGCACTTGGTTATATTTCGCCGGATGGAAATTTTGATTTTAATGTGGTGATACGAAGCATTATGTATAACGAAGCATCAAAGTATCTTTCATTCCAGGCTGGCTCGGGTATTACTTTTTACAGCGATCCCGAAAATGAATGGGAAGAGTGTTTATTAAAAGCTGGCGCAATGAAAAAAGTGCTGGAAAAAAATTCCGATTAATTAGTGCCAGAACTTGTCGGTTTCAGGAGCAATTGAAGGCTCTCATCAAGTATTGCATATCTTTTAGACACAAAGATGTTCATCTTTTGAGTGGGCAGACGTAATTCATACTTGCCATCAATGGCAATCTTATTATCAAACCCTGGATTATAGTAATCGAAAGTTGCTTTATCCATTTCAATGTGCTTAAGGATTACTGTAGAATTGAAACGTCCTGCAACTGTGTAAGCTGTTGAATTTTTCATTTCATCTTCTTTCAAATCTGAGTTTCCATTGACAAGTAAATCCTTCATTTCTTTTTTAGTAACCGTTGTAATACCGCCTTCTCCTTCAAAAATATAATGGGTGCCAATGAATTTTTTGACATGGTTCATGGATTCAACAGGAAGAAAATATTGCAATGCCCAGAAATCTTTGCTTCCTCCGCTTTTGCGAATAGCTTTATCTACATTTCCCGGGCCACCATTATAGGCTGCTAAGACCAGTAGCCAGTCGCCGTATTTTTGATAAAGATCGGTAAGCAACCGTGCCGCTGCATGGGTACTTTTATAATAATCTAATCTCTCATCGTTACCCCTTCTGATACTGAGGCCATACTGTTGCGCTGCTGCAGGCATAAAAGCCCATGGGCCGCAGGCACCAGCCCATGATTTTGCATTAAATTTTAAACCAGACTCAATCACAGCGAGATACTTCATTTCTTTAGGCACTCCATGCTGTGTAAGCACTTCGTCCATCATGTCAAAGTAGGGCTTCGCCCATTGTTTCATTGTAAGAAACCCTTTTTTATTCTTTGAAATATAATTTTCTACGAAACTAATGGCCATCGGATTAAGCCTGGCACCATTTACACCATCGCCAGAAACAGCAGTGTTCAGAAGATTCTTAAAATCCTTCTTTGGATCGTTTAGCGGCTGAGTAAGGGAATCTTTGATGATGCTGGTATCGCTAATTACAGCCTTAGTATTCCAATCCTGATGAATACCAGTTGCTCTTGTGGCCTGTACCAGCGAAAAGCCCAGTACCCCCAGTATTGATATTTGTCGTAATTTTTTCAAACCTAATGATTATTAATGCTTTACAGCGTTTTTTGGTCCAAAAGAAGCTTCGAAACTTGCAGCAAAGATACTTCATCAAACCGGTTTGACATCACCTGAAGGCCGAAGGGCATACCATTACTATGTTTGAAAAGAGGGATAGAAATGGCAGGAATTCCTACCAGATTGGCCATTACTGTATAGATATCAGCAAGATACATGGCGATTGGGTCGGTCATTTTCTCCCCCGATTTGAAAGCGGTAACAGGGGAAGTGGGTAGCAGAATAAAATCGAAGTCGTTGAAAATCAATTGGATTTTTTCTGTTAAAATTTTTCTCACTTTTTGGGCTCTTGTAAAGTAAGCATCATAATATCCTGCACTAAGTACGAAGGTTCCCAGCATAATTCTCCGCTTTACTTCTTTGCCAAAGCCGGTTGATCTGGTTTGCTTATAAAAATCTGTTAGTTCTACCCCGGGGGCATTTGTCCGGTAACCGTATTTAACCCCGTCAAACCTGGAAAGGTTAGAAGATGCTTCTGCCGTGGTAAGCACATAATAGGCCGGAACAATATAGTCGAGCAGTTCAAATGGAACAGTATTTACTTTGTGGCCATTGCTTTGAAGTTCTTCAACTTTCTTTTTGATTGCAGCAGAAATTTCGGGGTCAATGCCCGGATGATTCAATGCTTCTGCGAAACAAGCAAAGCGGAATTTTTTGTCAGTAAATAGATTTTTTGAATAGGCGGGTACTTCCCTATGCGAAATGGTACTGTCATATTCATCCGCACCCGCCATTACTTCAAGCATTAGAGCAACATCCGGAATTGTATTTCCAAAAATGCCTATCTGATCAAAAGATGAAGCGTAAGCAATTAACCCATAGCGGGAAATTCTTCCATAGGTTGGCTTCAACCCGATGATGCCACAAAAATCTGCTGGTTGACGAACAGATCCACCGGTGTCACTTCCTAAAGAAACCATACAAAGACCGGCCTGCACTGCTACCGCTGAACCTCCTGACGAACCACCGGGAACCCTTGTTTCATCCAATGCATTCAATACTTTGCCATACGCTGAATTTTCGTTGGTGGATCCCATGGCAAATTCATCACAATTGAGGTTGCCAATGATGATGGCATCTTCTGCCAGTAACCGTTCTACTGCTGTAGCCGAATAAATGGAAGTAAAATTTTTGAGAATACCTGACGAAGCAGAAATCTTGTGGCCTTTGTAGCAGATAACATCCTTCAATCCAATAATAACCCCGTGCAATTTTCCTAACGGGGTATCATTTTTTCTTTTTGCATCTAATTGGCTTGCTTTTTCTATTGCTTCTTCTAAATATACTTCTATAAAAGCGTTGAGATGTTTTGTGGCATGGATGCGTTGCAGGTAATGTTCCACTGCCAGTAAGCAGGTTACATTTCCTTCCTTTAATTGGGCATGATATTGCTCAATG
>JAYVKT010000568.1:0-2304 GCA_043768195.1 Chitinophagaceae bacterium
CCATTCTATCATTCATAAAGAAAATATTGAAAGCGGCCCTGTTATCGGCCATAGCATGGGCGGCTATATCACATTGGCATTGGTTGAAAAATATCCTGAGCTTATCTCCGCCTTTGGTCTTTTTCATTCTTCTGCTTTTGCAGACAGTGAAGAAAAAAAAGCCACCCGCCGCAAGGGTATTGAATTTATTAAGCAGCATGGTGCAGTTGAATTTTTGAAAACAGCTACGCCAAACCTTTTTTCTCCCATTACTAAAGATGAAAGACCAGCATTAGTAACCAGACAGGTGGCAGCTTTGGACAACTTTTTAGCTGCATCTCTCGTTTCTTACTACGAAGCCATGATGCAGCGGCCGGACAGAACAGAAATTTTACGCAAAACCACTGTGCCTGTGCTTTTTATCATGGGAAAATACGATGCCGCCGTTCCTGTAGAAGATGGGTTGAAGCAATGCCACCTTCCTGAAAAATCGTACATTCACATTCTCCATCAATCGGGGCATATGGGGATGCTGGAAGAGGCGGATAAGTGCAATAGCATTTTGGAGAAATTTTTGCTGGACATATAAAATTCAACTTTCGACCAATCCGATCAATGAAACGTTTTTTACTCGCCATAACAACATTTCTGCTTTTATCAGCCCCCTCACAGGCTGCACATATTAAAGGCGGCTTTTTTACATATGAATATTTAGGGCCGGGTTCTGGAATAAATTTGAGGTATAAAATTACTCTTACAATTTACATGATTTGTAATCCCACTTCTGGGCAATTATCTAATCCTATTAACTTCAGTATTTTCAATGCAAGAACAGGTGCATTTATTCAGGATGCCAGTGTACCGATAACAAATCAATATAATCTAAGCAAGGTTTATGATGAACCTTGTATAACAGGAAATGAAACGGGCTGTTATTATACAATTGTTGTACATGAATTATCATCCATTGAACTTCCTTCTTCACCGGATGGATATATTGTATCCTATCAACGCTGTTGTCGTATTGCAGGGATAAACAATATTTCAAGCAGCGGTACGGTTGGAAATACATTTACGACTACTATTCCGGGAACGACGGGAGGGTTTGGGTTTGAAACAAATAGCAGCCCTGTTTTTCTGGTAAATGACACGGCTGTAGTTTGCCGAAACAGTTATTTTCAATACTCTTTTCAAGCATCAGATATTAACGGAGATTCATTAGCGTATGAATTTTGTGACGGTTTTGAAGGAGCATCTCAAGGATCACCATCACCAGTGACAGCCGCCCCGCCACCTTACTTTGCTGTTCCATATCAATCTCCTTATTCCGGAGCACTCCCAATGGGGCCCGGGGTAACTATTAACTCTTTAACAGGTATTATCAGTGGCATTTCTCCTGACGTTCTTGGCGAGTTTGTTGTATGCGTATGTGTAAAAGAATATCGGAATGGAATTTTAATTGGTACTTCAAGAAAGGAACTTCATATCCGGGTAAATGACTGTTCCCCTTTACAGGCAGTTCTCGATCCGGAGTTTACTACTTGTGATGGTTTTACCATTAATTTTTCAAACTTAGCCACCACCAATCCTACTGGAACAGAGTTCTTATGGACATTTGGCGAACCTATTAGTGGTTCTGCAGATACATCTTTGCTTCCAACACCGTCTCATACTTATATTGATACCGGCATTTATACTGTAAAACTAAGAGTTACTTTACCCGGTGGATTATGTGCCGATAGTACAACTATGAGAGTAAGAGTTTTTCCCGGCTTCTTCCCCGGCTTCGTTCACACCGGTAGTTGCTTTACAAATCCCTATCAATTTACAGATACTACCAACACCAGATATGGAGTAGTGAATAGCTGGTCATGGAATTTTGGTGACCTCGCTACATTAGCAGATACATCCCGCAACCAAAACCCCCAATGGACATACCCGGGGCCGGGTACCAGGGATGTACGGCTGATTGTTACCAATAGTAAGGGCTGTGTAGACACCGCCATCGTATCTGTTGATGTACTTGATAAACCACTCATCACCCTTGCTTTTAATGACACACTAATTTGCCGCAATGATGCCATACAATTAAATGCAAGCGGCACCGGCATCTTTAACTGGACACCATTAGTAAACATTGTTGGTGCAAATACGGCAACGCCAACGGTGACACCAGTAGTTACCACTTGGTATTATGTCACTATCAACGATAACGGATGCATTAACCGTGACTCGGTGCAGGTAAGGGTCGTAAACTCTGTTACACTCCGTGCCATTAACGATACTACTATCTGCCAGGGTGATGCTATACAATTAAATGCCATC
>JAYVKT010000569.1:0-3854 GCA_043768195.1 Chitinophagaceae bacterium
TACCAGAAATCAACTGTTTCTTCATACCGGCCAACGGCTGGCCAGCTTTTTCCATTTTTATTAATTACTACTTGATTTTGATACAACGGTCCTTCAAAGCCCTGTTCTATTGACTCAGCAATTTGTTTATTTACTTCGGTGTAATGTGTTCTGATTGTTGTTTCTGTTTGTGCAATTGCAATAAAAGACTGGCAGATAAGAAAGAAAAGAAGAATTCGTTTCATAACAATTTATTTTGCGGTGCGTAAAAACAGGTTATATCACTTCACATCAAAATCCACCACCACTTTTTCTGTCTTAGGATGACTTTGACAAGTAAGAATGTATCCCTGTTCTATTTCTTCTTCTTCCAGTCCCCAATGTACATCCATACTTACTTTTCCTTCTAATAATTTTGCTTTGCAGGTACAGCAAACACCACCTTTGCAGGCAAAAGGTAAATCAGCTCCTTGCTTTAAAGCAGCATCTAATATCGTAGCATCGCTGGTAAGCGACAAATCAAAATCAAAACTTCTTCCATCTAATTTCACGGTAATCCTACTCTTTGGTCCGCTATTGTCAGTTGTCAGTTGTCGGTTGTCAGTTGTCAGCTTCTGTCCAGGGGTAGTGAACAATTCAAAATGAATTTTCTTTTTATCAATTCCTTTGGCTTCTAAATAATCTTTTACTAAAAAGATCATTTCTTCTGGCCCGCAGATAAAAGTATCATCGAAGGAACTGTAGTCAACAAGCTTTTCTAATTCACTTAGTTTTTCTGCATTTATCCGGCCGAAATTAATAGCCGCATCCGTTCTTTCCCGGCTAAGTATATTGATGAAAGTAAATTGTTGCAGGTATTGATTTTTTAAGGCTTCCAGTTCTTCAAAGAAAATAATAGAACTGCGATTCTTATTTCCATACACTAAGGTGAAGCTGCTTTGTGGTTCTGTTTGTAAAGTTGTTTTAATAATTGACAACAGCGGGGTAATGCCGCTGCCTGCCGCAAAGCCCAGATAATTTTTCTTATTAGACGGATTTAGCTCCACATAAAATTTACCAACCGGCTGCATTACTTCTAATACATCGCCTTTCTTTAATTCACCGTTGGCAAAAGATGAGAATAATCCGCCATCCACTTTTTTTATGGCTACTCTCCATTCATTATCTAAAGGGGAGCTACAGATAGAATAAGTTCTGCGGATGTCTTCATTGTTAAGCGTAGTTCGCATGGTCAGGCTTTGCCCCTGCTTAAATGCAAAGTCTTTTTTTAATTCTTCAGGAATTTCGAAAGTAACAGAGACACAATCGGCTGTTTCTTTTATTATCTTTTTTACAGCAAGGCGGTGAAAGTGAATAGACATAAATCAGGAATGTTTTCGTAAACCATCAATCATTATCATTACCATATTATCTTCCAGTTCCTGTGCATTAATTTTTGCATGGCTGCGGTGCCAGCTTTCGATGCCGCTGATAGCATGAAGAATAATTAATACAGCAGTAGGGGCATCAATTTTCCGGATTTCATTTTTGGCAATGCCTTCTTCAATAATGGCAGCAAACTTTTTTCTATAGCTACGGCGCTGTGTTTGAAAATTAGACAGGTAAGGCTCTTCCAGGTGTTTCCATTCCCGGTCGCTTACATACACTTCCTGGTAATTTTCAATCATCTGCCGGATATGAAAACGGAGCAGGGCTTCGATTTTGGTAATGGCTTTTTGGTTATTTGCTTCTGTTGTTTCAATATTAGTATTGAAAATATTAGCTACATCAAAACAAATAGCTTCGAGTATTTCATTTTTTGAACGGATATGATTGTAAAGACTGGCAGCTTCTATGCCAACGGTTTCTGCAAGGTCACGCATAGAAGTGGCAGCAAATCCCTTCTCCCGGAACATTGTTGCCGCCTTGCGGAGAATGAGTTCTTTTTTCGAAGCTTTTTTTCGTTGCGCCTTAGCCATGCTCAAAGATAATAAACCAGACCCAAGTGGTTCATTGCAATTAGCGGTTGTTCTTTGAGTTTGCCGGTTTAGTAAGTGGTTCTTTTATTTCCTGTCTTTGTGGAATAGTCAATTGCTCACTAAGGCCTGGATGTATCATTTTAGCAGCGGCACGGTCACCTTGTGAGTCAAAGAATGTCCAGAACATACCGCCATCCCATGATTCGCCGACAAGATGCGAGGTGGTGGTAATCCGGCTTCCCTGCCATTCTATGATTGTTTTTAACTCTATAATTGCCTGGTAGTCCCGGTCTGTTTTTATTACTTGTAAAATTTTTCCGGCTTCATACTTTTTCCAGGCTGTATCTGGCGCCTGACCAAACATTTGCTGGATATAATTGCGAAATTCTTTTGTGCCACCAAAGGTTGCTACCATTGCAGGATAGCTGTAACGGGTGAAAATATCCCAGTTCTGAGTTTTGAAACCATGCGTAAGACTGTCGGCACAATGGCGGATATTATTTTTAATAAAACTGGTATCAAACTGTGCTTGTGAGCAATAAAGAATGAATGACAGGCTTATTGCCAGTGATAAGCGTTTGATCATGTTACGGATGATTATTTTTCAAAGGTATTAAAAACAGGCGGATTGCTTTTTCGCTTACTTAAATTCATGTAGGTTTGCACGCCTTTTAGATAGTCAGTAGTTATGAGTCGTTAGTCAGGAGCCAGTCCCGACTCCTGACAAATGACTCCCGGCTCAGTCAATTCTAATCTTCAACTATAGAACTTATGTCCCTTATCACAGTCGGCACCATGGCCTTCGATGCTATTGAAACCCCTTTTGGAAAAACAGATAAAATAGTGGGTGGCTCAGCTTTGTATGTTGCTTATGCAGCCAGCAATTTTGTAAAACCAGTTCAACAAATCTCCATTGTGGGCTATGATTTTCCCAAAGAAGAAATGGAAGAATTGAAAAGCAGGGGGGTACAGTTAGAAGGAGTGGAAATAGTTCCTGATAAGAAATCTTTTTTTTGGAGTGGCCGCTATCATGAAGACATGAATAGCCGTGATACATTGATAACGGATTTGAATGTATTAGCTGACTTTAATCCGAAAGTGCCAGACAGTTATCAGGGCGCAGAATTTTTAATGCTGGGCAATCTGGCACCTGCCATTCAGTCGAGTGTTATTCAGCAATTGAAGACAAGACCGAAGCTGATTGTAATGGACACCATGAATTTCTGGATGGAAATCGCCATGCCTGATTTGGTGGAAGTGTTAAAGCATGTTGACATGCTGATGGTGAATGATGCAGAAGCAAGACAATTAACCGGTGAGTTTTCCATCGTAAAAGCCGCTAAAAAAATTATGACGATGGGGCCAAAATTCCTCATCATTAAAAAAGGAGAGCATGGTGCTTTGCTGTTTCATGGCACTGATGTATTCTTTGCACCAGCATTACCATTGGAAGAAGTGTTTGACCCGACAGGTGCCGGTGATACATTTGCCGGAGGGTTTATGGGCCACCTGGCAAAAACGGGTGACATCTCTTTTGAAAATATGAAAAGAGGAATTATCGTTGGTTCCGCCATGGCAAGTTTTTGTGTAGAGAAATTTGGGCCTACAAGATTGAAAGAAATAAACCAGGAGGATATTTCTAACCGGATTCAGCAATTTAAGGAATTGGTGAGCTTTGAGATTGAGTTGGTGTAGAACTATGATTTTGTTGATTAAAAATGATTATCAGGATAACAGAAAGCCTCTTCTAATTAGAAGAGGCTTTCTTATTTAATTTAATTTTCTTGCTAGCACCACTGTATTCTTAAACCCCTCCTTCTTTCCTTGCAGATTAAAAATTTCAGTGAAGAAAATATAAGTGCCCACCGGCAACTTCATTCCTTTATCATCCAACCCATCCCAGTTCCAATAACCTTT
>JAYVKT010000570.1:0-5097 GCA_043768195.1 Chitinophagaceae bacterium
ACAGGCGAACAGAATTAGATAAGTACTTTATACCAGCCCTCACATTCCGGTTTGCTGCTACTGTACTTTATACACTTGTGCTCGGTTACTACTATAAAGGTGGCGACACAACTATGTTTTTTCGGGCAGTGCTGGATCTGCATATTGCCGTTACAGACGATTATTCGCTGTTAAATGATATATACTTAAAAGCAAAACTGGATCCGAATGAACAGCTCACCAGCTATTTCATGTATGATGGCACAGGAATAACACATTACTATATGTACCAGGTAAGCAATTACATGGTGCCAAGATTTGCTCTTCCCTTTTCATTTCTTTTTGCTAAAAGCTATCTCTGCATTTCCTTTTGCCTTTCCTTTTTTGCTTTTGGTGGTTGCTGGCGCATATTTAAACTTTTTTATTCTTTTTATCCTCACCTGCATAAAAAGATTGCAATTGCCACCCTCTTTTTGCCTTCTGTTCTTTTTTGGAGTAGTTCATTAATTAAAGACTCAATCACCATGGGGGCATTGGGTTTTTTTATATATTCTTTCTACCAGCTTTTTTTTAAAAAGGAAAAGGTTGTCTCCAACTTGATAATAGTTTCGTTATCAGCCTTCCTGCTTTTTTATATTAAGCCATATATTATTTTATGTGCCCTCCCTGCTTTCCTTGTATGGGCTTACATGTTGCTGAACAGGTATATAAAAGATAAAGGGGTCAGAATGTTTGCGGCAATTATATTTTCGCTTTCTACGATTGCAGCCAGCGTTTATTTTATGCAAAAAATTGCCAGCTCAGAAATCGCCTCCCAGTATGCAACGCAAAACATACTGAAAGCATTATCCGCACAACAGAGTACCTATAGTGTGGTGGAGGATGCCGGTTCTGCCTTTAAGGTTACACAGATTGACAATTCTGTTGGTGGTATTATAAGTTTATTTCCTTTAGGGATTATGAACTCACTTTTCAGGCCTTTTCCCTGGGAAGTGCGAAGTCCGATTATGCTTTTTACAGCTCTGGAAGCGTTACTATTTTTATGGCTTACTTTCTCTTTTTTCCGACACACTTCTTTTAGCAAATTTAGAAAAATATTGTCCGCTAATCCCCCCGTAGTCTTTTGCCTGATTTATGGTGTTCTGTTTGCCGGGCTGGTGGGTATGAGTACCCTGAATTTTGGTACACTGGCCCGTTATAAAATTCCGGCATTGCCTTTCTATCTTATTATGCTTTTTGTAATCCTTGATAAAGCCGGTAAAGCCAGCCCGGATTATATAGTACATAAAAAACTTTTTTAACTCTTATGTGTGGTATTGCAGGCTCAGTTAATCACCGGCTGGATATTTCAAAACTTACAAAAGCCCTTTGGCATCGTGGCCCCGATGAGCAAAGTACATTTGAAGAAAATAATCTTCAGTTACATCATCACCGCCTTTCTATTCTTGATATTGCCGGAGGCAAACAGCCGATGCACTATCAGCACCTCACCATTATTTTTAATGGAGAAATATATAATCACCAGGAAGTAAGATTAAAATATGGGTTTGTCTGTCAAACATCTTCTGACACTGAGACTATTCTGCAGGCCTATGCCAAACTGGGAACCGATTGTCTGCAGGAGTTTGACGGTATGTTTGCTTTTGTAATTTATGATCGTAAGCAAAACAATCTCTTTATTGCCAAAGACAGGGCCGGTAAAAAGCCTTTTTATTATTACAGTAATGACAAGTCATTTGTTTTTGCCAGCGAACTAAATGCCCTCTCAGGGCAGGTGAAAGCAGAAGTGAACAATGAAAATATTGAGCAATACCTGCGATACGGTGCTTTTCATGGTGAAGCAACGCCATATAAAAATATTAGGGAACTAAAGGGGGGGCATTATGCACTGGTGGATTTGGCTACTGCTTCAGTTACCATCAGGCAGTGGTGGAATATATTGCCCTATTATACAAATAAAAATTATGCTTCATCAGAAGAGGCGATACACCAAACTGATAATGCTTTACACATTGCTGTAAAGCGAAGACTTGAATCATCTGATTTGGAAGTAGGCTCATTCCTTAGCGGTGGTATTGACAGTGGATTGGTAACAGCCATTGCATCGCAGTATAATTCTTCGCTGCGGACATTTACCGTTTCCTTTACCGGGGCGTATGATGAAGCACCATTAGCAAAGCTGGTAGCTGATAAAATAGGTACCCGCCATACAGAAATAAACATATCGTTTGATAACCTGACATCAGATATTGAAACTATACTGGCAAATTATGGAGAGCCATTTTATGACGATTCTGCCATACCCAGCTATTATGTGAGTAAAGAAGCAAGAAAACACCTTACGGTAATATTAAATGGAGATGGTGCAGATGAACTGTTTGGTGGCTATCGCCGGTATGTGCCATTTGCTAAATATGATTTTTTTTCCAAGCCCGGAATTGTAACAGCAGCTGCAAGCGGTATAAAAAAAATTATTCCTTACTCAAAGGAAAAGCAATCAAAAATTAATTACTTATACCGGCTGGCAGACCTGGCTTCACAAAAAGGAACTGCTGTATATTTTTCAGCTACCACCGATATTTTTAGCGGATTTACTTCTTGTATAAAACCACAAGGTGGCGACCCGGTAAAAGAAATAACTCAATTACTTAAAAAGTTGAAGGCATCGAACCTCTCCGGGCTACAGAAAATGATGCTGATGGACTTTAATACTATTTTACCCGACATGTTGCTGGTAAAAATGGATATAGCCACCATGGCAAATTCTTTGGAAGGCCGAAGCCCTTTTTTGGCAAAAGAAATACTGGAGCTGGCACCCGGATTAAATGATAACCTTAAAATAAATGGGCGTACTACAAAATATCTTTTGCGAAAGCTGGCTGTTAAATATCTGCCGGCGGAATTAATAAACCAGCCTAAGCGGGGGTTTGAAGTGCCGTTGAAACAATGGGTGGACAGTGAATTGAAAGAAATTATATTTGATTCATTGAGTACTAATAATTCTTATGCCGATAATTTTGTAGATAAAAATTTTATCAAAAATTTATTGCAAAGAAAAATAAATGTACCAGATGAAAAGAGGGCTAAAATGCTTTACACCCTTTTTGCCTTAAATGTGTGGTACAATAAATGTGTGAAAATTGGGAACTGAAAACAACAGATCATTTGATACCGGCAAGTTTGTTATCTCTCTTGACTTTGAATTATTATGGGGTGTGCGGGACAAGAAAACAATTGAAACCTACGGTGCCAATATACTTGGTGTAAGACAGGTGATCCCTGCATTGTTAAATTCATTTGACAAGTTTGGCGTAAAAGGAACTTTTTCTACAGTCGGTTTTTTATTTGCAAAAAATAAGAAAGAACTAAAGCAATATATCCCTGCCGTATTGCCTGCTTATACTGATGCTAATTTATCGCCTTATGCCGAAGTGGAAGTAGCTGGGGATGATGAAACGGATGACCCGTATCATTTCGGGTATTCTTTATTAATGCAAATAGCTGACAACCCTAATCATGAAATAGGCACACATACATTCTGCCATTATTATTGCCTGGAGCCGGGGCAAACGATGGAAGCCTTCAGGCATGACCTGTTAGCAGCAAAAAAAATTGCTGCAGATATGAATGTAAATGTCCGGAGCCTTGTTTTTCCCCGCAACCAGTTTAATGAAGAATACCTGCTTGCCTGCAAAGAAACTGGCATTGACTCGTATCGTGGTAATCCCCAATCCTGGCTATATGCTGCCCGGAGTAAGAATGATGAAAGCCTTATAAGACGGGCCCTGCGGTTCATTGATACATATATAAATCTTACCGGTCACCATTGCTACTCGTTGCAGCATGTAAGGTCTTCAACAATTATCAATGTAGCCGGTTCCAGGTTTTTGCGGCCTTACAGTAAAAAATTATCCTTTCTGGACTCATTAAGGTTGCGACGGATTAAACGGGCAATGCTGCATGCTGCACGGAATAATCAACTCTTTCATCTTTGGTGGCATCCACATAATTTCGGGATAAATCTCAGGGAGAATATTGATTTTCTTGAAAAGATATTATCATACTACACAAGCTTAAATAAGCAATATGGTCTGCAAAGTGTTACCATGACCCGCCTGGCACATGAACTGAAAACAACAGTATGACAAAAAAGATTGTTCTGCTTTGCTCTGCTTGCTTTTCTACAACTGTGTTGTATAATCATATTAATCCCGGCTATCCTATCCGGCATATTATAATTGAAGAACCAATGCGGGGAATGGCGTTGGCAAAAAGAAGATTTAAGAAACTTGGCTTTGTCCGCACAGTAGGGCAAATATTGTTTAGCTTACTAGTGGTACGGATAGTTCGCATGGGTTCGGGCAAAAGGGTAAAACAAATAATTGAGCAAAGTAAATTAGATGAAACTCCTTTACCACAGCAAAAAATAAAAAATGTTATTTCAGCAAATGATGATGCTTGTATAAATTTTTTGAAAGAACAACAGCCGGATATTGTACTGGTAAATGGTACCCGGATTTTATCAAAAAAATTACTGGAAAGTACCAATGCTGTATTTATCAATATGCACACAGGCATTACACCACAGTACCGCGGAGTTCATGGAGGATATTGGGCAGTAGTAAATAATGATTACAACAGGTGCGGGGTAACAATACATCTTGTAGATAAAGGAATTGATACTGGTGCTGTGTTATACCAGGCTGCAATAAAAATTACACCAAAAGATAATTTTGTTACCTATCCCTATCTTCAGTTTGGGGAAGGCGTTCCCTTAGTTTTAAAAGCCGTAGAAGATGTGGCTGCTAACCGGCTTAAGCCTTTTACACCTGCGGGTGATAAGGGCAAGCTTTGGTATCACCCTACCATCTGGCAGTATTTTTATTACCGTGTTTTCAAAAAAAAGAAATAATTTTTAATGCCTGCCTGTAATTTCTTTACAGGCTTTTTTATAATATGCCAAAGTTAATTCGCATTACCACAGCCCCGATTTCATTAAAATCATTATTGAAAGGCCAGATGGGGTATATGCAGCAAAACGGGTTTGAAGTAATAATGATAAGCAGTGAGGGAAAAGAATGGGAAGAGGTAATCGCTGAGGAAAATTGCAGGCATCAG
>JAYVKT010000571.1:0-2489 GCA_043768195.1 Chitinophagaceae bacterium
GGAACTATGGGTGGTGATTGCTTATGTGTTTGCCTGTTTCTCTTTATGCTGGCATTTGATTCATGGGTTTCAAAGTGCATTCAGAACGGTGGGAGTGAGTAACGCAAAATATAATAGCTTGATTCAAAATGTAGGGATTGGTTATTCGATTATTATATCATTGGCTTTTGCTATGATGCCGGTGAGTATGTATTTGGGATGGGTGAAGTGAGTCAGGAGTCTTTAGTCGGGAGTCGTGAGATGAATAATGTTGAAAGAAGTTAGTACACTTCCCCTCCCTGGAGGGGCGAATTGAGGAAAACTAAATACTATAAGAAACCGGGGTGGGTTATTCCCTCTGGGGTGGGTCAACATGCAAAGAAAGATAATACCATACAACCCAAAGCTAAAAGAACTGGCCAAAAAGCTCAGGCAGAACATGACCTTTTCAGAAGTAAAACTCTGGAATGAATTAAAGAATGGCCAATTAATGGGATATGATTTTGACAGACAAAGACCGATTGGAAATTACATTGTTGATTTTTTCTGTAAAGACCTTCAACTGGCAATAGAAGTGGATGGCATAACACACCTGGATGAGAAAGTAATTGCAAAGGATATTGTACGACAGGAAGATATAGAAAGTTATGGAGTAAGTTTTTTACGATTTGATGCGTTGCTAGTAGTAAATAAAGTGGAAGCAGCAGTTAGAGAAATACGGGAATGGATAGAGGCTTATGAAGAAAAGAATGGAGTGAGTGAATTTGTGTTGCGGAAAAGGAGCTGAGTTTTTTGACCCACCCCTTTCGGAAAGTCCTTTATAGTAAATGGCTGCGGCCCCTCCAGGGAGGGGATGACGGTCGTTTCAGTTCGGGAGCAACGAACCCAATGTACTTTAGGGTTCATCCCCTCCCCGGAGGGGCGAATTTAGTGAGCTTAATGCTTTAAGAAAACCGGGGTGGGTTGTTATTGATACAATGATAAAAAATGATAATAGAAACATACCGGGAAAAATATAAAGACGGAATTGTTCAACTCATTTTGAATATCCAGCAAAATGAATTTAATGTACCTGTAACGATAAATGACCAGCCGGATTTATTGAATATTAAAGATGTTTATTGCAGGAAGGGCGGAAACTTTTGGGTGGCAGTGGAGAATGAACAGGTAATTGGCACCATTGCATTGATTGATATGGGCAACGGACAAGCTGCTTTGCGTAAGATGTTTGTGCATGCAAATTACAGGGGCAAAGAAAGAGGGATTGGCCAGTTATTGCTGGATACGTTGATTGGCTGGTGCCGGCAAAAGGATATTAATGAAGTGTACCTTGGTACAGTAGAACAACTGCATGCTGCAAAAAGATTCTATGAAAGAAATAGATTTGTAAAGGTGGAGAAAGACACACTGCCTGTAACTTTTCCGTTGATGCCGGTTGATACAGAGTTTTTTAAGTTGGTAATAGTTTGAAACGGAATGGAAAATGTTGATAGTGTTAGGTAGTAGAGCTTTACACTTTAGGGTTCATCCCCGCTTGGGCGGGGCGAATTAAGTGAGTTAAATGCTTTGAGAGATTGGGGTGGGTCTATGTGAAGAACCGGGTGTGAAGGATATGAGTAAGGTGTTGCATTTTCGGCAGGCGATGAAGAAGTAATTAGAAAAATAATGGAACATTTATTCGACGACGTTGCGGAAATTGAAGATAGACTTAGGGCTGAGTTCCCACCAGTTCTTTATAAATATAGAGAC
This sequence comes from Chitinophagaceae bacterium, assembly GCA_043768195.1. Lineage (GTDB taxonomy): Bacteria > Bacteroidota > Bacteroidia > Chitinophagales > Chitinophagaceae > JJ008. The sequence continues at coordinate 1,729 of JAYVKT010000571.1, forward strand.
TGGAATTGTTCCGACCATAAAAAAATAATAAGCCATACGGAAGTTTGGCTTGCGCATCCAAAATCATTGAATGATGACATGGATATTAGGTTACCATTAAAATTTAATTACGATGAAATTCATAGCTCTTTGTTTTTTGATAAGTTAAAAAAATATGCTGAACAGCATAACTGGTTTAAGAATTTGATTCCAGGGTCAAATGATTTTCTTGTTGCTTGTGAAAATAAACTTGAAGAAATTAAGAAAAACCCGACAGAGTATTTTAAACAAACATATAATTTGGTTTACAATAGTGAATTATATGATTGTATTGGAATATTTAGTTTGACCAAAAATCCCCTTAGTCGTACTATGTGGGCTCATTACGGAAATAATTCTAAAGGATTTTGTGTTGGGTTTAATACAGTCGAATTATTTAAAGATATTATGCCAATAAGTTTTGGTAAAGTTGAGTATGTTGATGAACCTATGGAATGGAGTTTTGTTAATGCTGAAACAGAAAAAATATCAGAACCATTTTATTTGAAACATACTGATTGGTTAAATGAATCAGAGTATAGATTTAATACAGCAGATATAGTAAAAAATCAAAGAGTAAGGAAATTCAGACCATCAACTATCAAAGAAATTTTTATAGGGGCAAACATGCCTGAGAAAGACTTACAGGAACTCATTTTGAGTATTAAAGACAATCTCAAATCTCATGTAAAATTGTATAAAATTGTAAGAGATGCTAATAGCTATGAAATTGGGAAAGCTGA